>NZ_VFWQ01000029.1:0-57782 GCF_006442705.1 Mesorhizobium sp. B1-1-7
TCTCAGTTTTAATTGAACCATCACGACCGCGCGGATCGCCATGCCGCAGAGAACCGACGATCCAATACGTACATATCAAAGTCGGCATCGTGAAAGTACCAGCCGCCTGGATCGGGCACTGCACCCTTGTGATCAATGGCCATAGTCACGTTAGCAAGCGTGGAGGCGAGAAAATTCTCGGCATCCGATCCATTGATTTGCTTAGCTCGGTCCAGCAGATCAGAACGTGGCACGACCATCCTCGACGCTAGGTAGTCAACGAGCGGAGCTGCCTTTGAGAATGGGAACACAAGGCCAGGTTTTCCTAGCCTTGCAATCGCATCTTCGACGTCCGTGCTCCAATCAAGCAGTTTTGCCACCATCGCCCTCTCCACCGGCTTACCGCCGCCCTTATTCCATCACTTCGGTCCAGCACGAGCGGATCCCGCTTTGAAGGGCTTGATGGTCAACGCCTTCGTGGCATTCTGTACTCCGATTTCGACAAACCGAACAAATACCGCTGTCGGTGTCGATGCAGAGGGTCAGCACAATTCGTTCAATCGACCTCAGCATTCACGCTCGCCGACGCCATCCCGGCTCCAACATAGATGACTGTCGCTTGCTCATGATCGAAGCAGGAGTTGCTTTGTCCAATCGACTACACGGTTTCGCTCGGACGTGGGCCAGCCCTGAGGATGCCGCGTCTCTATGGCCACCGACCCCTCGGACGTGGCAGTTAGCTTGGTGTGGCCGTCACGAAACCGAAGCGTCCGACTTTTATAACCAAGGTCTTCCAGCAACGAAGCAATCGTTGCCCCGCAATACCCGGAAGTTGCGAAGAGGATGACGCGGGGGGCGAGTGATGCAATCTCCTCTTTCAATGCCTGCAAGTGAGGCTCTGCAATAGCGGGCCATCGATACGCTGGTGGCGGCCTTGAACCGCCTACCTCGTCCATCTTGCAAATGTTTGTCCAAGCGATGCGACGGCGAGACGGATCGATGAGATCGACCATTTGCCAGAAGGCCGACTTATTCCTCTTTTCCACCATCCACTTGGTGGACGCGGCCCCGCTCGTAGTCTGATTGGTGTTTGAACCTACGAGCGTTCCTAATGGTCCCGCGCTCTTTCCGACGTAGAGCAATGCCAAATTGCTTGTCGGATCATATTCAGGGCCGACGCCGGTCGCAAACACTCCGGGCGATGCCCAGCCTTGCTTAACGGCCACACGATTGCATTCCGTAAGCTGTTTCCAAGTTGCGTCACTGATAGGCAACTTCCTTGACATGAGAAATCCCCAGCTTTCCGCTATTAAAAGCGCTTCGCGTGAAATGCAGTCAAGTAGCTGGGAGGATTTGCCGCTGCTAGACTTTCTTTCAAAACTGGCGAAAGGGCATTTGGGTAACCCTCTGTGAAATTGATTTCACAAGCCCGCAGAAGGCAGCCTCTGCCATTAGCAAATCGGGGTTGTAGCCGCCGGTGCCAACGACAAAATCAGGAAAATTCCCCAGCTACCCGCCATGGCTTTAACGAGGGCAACGGCTGAGGCTTCAAAAATCCGCCAAGCCCGCCAATGGCGGGGACGCTGGCAGGAGGTGTTTCTGAGCGACTAAATATAAAGTGTTTCGGAGGTAAGACGCTACGCCTATGACTGTGGCGAGGGCAAGCAAAGGGAGAAGACGTGCACGAGACACTGGAACGCATCTGTGAGCTTCAACCTCAATACTCAGCTGAAAATACGCCTGCCATGCAGGAACGGGGTCGGTTGGTGAGGGGCAATCTCAAGACGGAGATTGATGGGCTTCGTTCTCGATTGACTAGGGCTCTGGGTCCTTTTGGCGGCGATCTTCTTGTCGAAGCCTCAGATGGGATCGGGCGAAAGACAGAGCTTCCTTGGGTAAGGTTCTGTTCGCGCAATATGTCGCCGAACCCAACCGAAGGCTTTTATTGCGTGACGCATTTCTCGACCGACGGGTCAGCCGTACACGTAACAGCCGGGTGCGGTTCGTCCCGCTTTCACAAGGGAAGCTCAGTCCCACTCCCTGATCATGAACTGGACGCACAAACTGATTGGGCAAGACGAGTTGTCATCGAGGAGTTCGGGACATTGGTGCCGTTTGACGATCCCGCCGATTTCGGTGCCAAACGCGCGCTGCCGATTTCATTCCAGCGCGCTACAGCGATTTCCCATCGCATTGCATACTCCGACATCCGTGCCACTGACTTTGGCGAACTATTCGATCAGGCAGCGCGACGTCTCCGGCCTATCTACGCAGCCCAAGCTATCGGACGCGATCTCACCGATGCCGATCAACGTGAGCTAGAAGTTGCTTCCGCTCTGAACCCCTTAATTCGGACCTCCGGTAGGCAGGGATATGGCCTGTCGGCACCAGCTAGGAGGGCCGTTGAGAAACGAGCGATGGACGTAGCTTCGCAGTTCTTACGCTCCAATGGATATGGAGTTCGAGACACGTCGAGCTCAAGCCCTTTCGACTTTGAAGCGACGTTAGGCGGGACACGGATTAAGGTTGAGGTCAAAGGCACTACAAGTGATCGCGCTGACGGCATTCTGATGACTGCTAATGAAGTCAAACTTCATCAGACGGAGAAGGGAAACACAGCCCTTATCATTGTGTCGAGCATCCGACTGTCCGAGAAGGACGGAGACTATTCCGGCTCCGGTGGCACGATAGAGTGGCTGCTCGGGTGGGACATCGATGAATGGCTACATGAGCCGACGGCTTTTCGTATGACGCGGCCCGCGATGACGAAAGACCTTTCTACTTCCTAAAACAGCGCCCGGTGCGTTTCACTGAACATGTCGCGGTCGTGTACGTAGCGAGAGGGCATCGCTTTCGAGGCGTGCCCCCTCTGCGCCTGACCTTCTAAGTCGAGGCGCAGGCCGTGGCGGCGCTGGGTCTCCTGTCCAAGGAGATGTCATGTCTCACTTCGACAAAGGACAAAACTTACGGGGATGCCATTTGCCGGTCCTTATGCGCTTACTCACGTGCTGCCGGAAGGCGGCGGGCGATAGCACCTCGCTCATTCGATGCCTTGTCTGATTACAGAATTTGCACGCCGCTACGATGTTCTCATGTCTATCTTCGCCGCCATTCGTTCGGGGCCGCATGTGTTCGGCAGTGCATTGGAAGCGGTTGAGAGACCCGGTCTGAAGACGGTAACGCGTTGCGAAGAGTGTCGGGTCTCCTTGCCACATCAGAAAGCCGCAGTAGAAGCATCGCCAATCTTGCTGGTTGGCGCGCACGGTTCTGAGTTTTGCCAGTTTGTTCGATTTGCTCATTGCACATCCCTTGCTTCATCAACATGAAGCGGATGTGCAGCAACCCGTAAGAGATTGCCCCTCATTCGGAAGGGATAAGCCCTCGCACGAGACAGCACCCTCAAGAGCGCCACTCCGCAGTATTTCAGCGGCAGATGCTGACCGTTATCAGCATCCATACAGTCGCCGATAGACGGCTCCCAGACGACTTAAAGGCCGTCCCCACCATTCTTCATTACTTCGAAATTTGGCGGCGCTCAAGCCGTTGCTTGCCACGTGGCAGGTGACGGAGAAGCGGCGGCTTCAATCACTGGTAGGAGCAGCGGGCTTCAATCTAAGCGGGTGCGACAGGCGGCTGTAGCTGCCGCCGTCAAAGACATTTCTTCCGGCATTCCCCAGCTACTGGCTCCGGCTTTGACGAATGCAACAGCTGAGGCTTTCAAAATCCGGCATGATACGCATCTTCCCGTGCCGCTCTAGCTCTAGTTAATTGAAGTTATCCCGGATGACGGCCTGTTGCGGGACCTTTAGAGGGACCACACAGAGGATGCTAATATCCTCGCTTCAGGTTCGCTTTCTCCGTCTCATTTCCCGTGCAGCGTCCTTCTCGACCTTGGCGAAATAGGCTTCCTTCTCCGCCTCGTGCCTCATGGCTTCGGCGAGCCTCACATCCATGGCGATGCTATCAAGCCCGGGGTATATGAAACCTTTGGTCATGCCGACTTTGCGAAGGCCATTTAAAACGTCATTCGTTGACGTATACGGAATGAACACCTTTGTTATGAGAGGGCGAATAATATCGTACCAATCGAGTGGATGGACGTTACTTCCATGCAGTGTGAAAACACCCGATTGCGACCGTATTCTAGCAGAAATGTGGGGCGCGACGACGCAGATCGGGGCGTAAGCAGCTATGGTGTTTTCCGCTGGCCGAAGATAATGCGCCCAGCGTTCTGGTTCGTCGGCGACATCGATTGGATCAGACACGTCACAAACAATTGCGTTGATAGCACCAGGGTCAATTACGAACACGGCAAAGCCATCGTCACGATGTTCGATGCCCTCAAGGAATTCTTGGCAAGCTTCTTCACCACCCCCGTTTTTTATCCCCGACGGCGCACCTGATGCAGCGAAATAGAGAGCAACTAGTGCGTTCGTTGACCAGTCCAATAGACGCGTAGGAAGACCATGATGCTGCGCTAAGAACATCCATTCAAATGAATTTCTCAACGGTCGCTCGAGAAATGGTTGAGCCTGTCGCTTAAATTCTGAGAGCATCCGCTCTGGGTTCATCCCGGTAACATCGCTGCCACTTGCGTTTACCACTTGGTTTTTTCGAATGGGCTGGCCTCTCCCGTCTGTGGTCAGGGTGGTGTTGCGGAGGACGCCTGGTGTGAGCTGATGTGAAGCATTGGATTGTCCACGGAACCAAATGCCTGCGAGCGTTGATGGAGTAAGTCCTTCCACAACATCCATGTACTCCGAGACTGATCTTGCAACTCGCCTCTGAATTTCAGCCATCGGGGACCACACATCCTAAATTTGAGTTTGGAACGAACAACAAACCCGCTACCAAATCAAGTGACTGTTCATCACCCATTTTTTGACCAGCTCTTGCTGTCGTGGCATATCGACCGCAGCGCGCACATACAAAAACTTTATCCAAAGAGGTCCAAGTCAGAGAACCCGAGCCGCCGCGCTGTCATCGAACAGATCGACGGTGCGCAGGTAGGGGGCAAGCCCGGCCTCGCTGCGGTGACCCGTCACCTGCCTAATCTTATAGCTGGTCGCGCCTGCCATCGCTGCGGAGGTCGCAAACCCGCTGCGCAGGGAATGAGCGGAGAACACAGCAGGGTCGTAGCCTGCTGAACTGACACGGAGCTTGACGACATCGCTGACGGCCTCGCCGGAAATGCGGTCGGGAAGAACGTTGCCGTGCTTGTCCATGCCAAGGAAGATCGGCCCGGCCTCGATCCCCGCGAACTCCAACCAGCGTTTCAGGGCGGCGATGGGGCAATGCCGGGCGCGCCCGAACGGCATAGCAATTTCGCGCCCGGCACCTTCTTGGTCGGTCTTGCTCTTGCGGATCGTCACTAGCGCCCCTTGGCTTGTGAACGCGATATCCGCCACCTCCAGCGCCACAAGTTCCGATCTGCGCAGGGCACAGGCCCAACCCAACAACAGCATGGCGCGGTCCCTGACATCCTTCGTGCGGTCTCCGAGCCGGTCGAGGATGGCGAACAGGTCATCGCGGAGAAGGGCCTGCGCCTGCCGTTGCTTAACCCCAAGGGTCCGGCGCACGCCGCGCAATGTCGCGCGTACCAACTCGCTCTTGGTCGGGTCTTCCGCACTGATCGCACGATGGGCTTTGCTGATCGACGCCAGCCGCCGCTGAAGGGTCGCCACAGCATACGTCTGTGAGCCCTCGGCCAGATATGCCGCTACAATTTCCGGGGTCGCGGGGAGCCGCCTACCGGTTGCCTCGAAATGCGCGATGTCCAGTCGATAGGCCCTTTTGCTCGCGTCAGCCAGCGAGGCGGTGACAAGGCGTTGCACGGCAGCGGGCAGAACGTCCGACCCCACGTCGTGGCTCGTCGGGACGCGCAGCAGGTTCCCGTTATCAGTGTGGCGGTCAGCGGACATCATAGCGGACCTCGTTCAGCGCGGGGAGGTCGGCGCGGATCATGTCGAGAAATCCAGCAGGGTCCGACAGCTTCATCTGATGAAACCCCGTGTCAGCAAGCCATCGCAGGGTCATCGCACAGGGCCACTCGACCCGTTGGCGCACCAGCCCGCCTTCGACCCGGAACAATCCACCTGCCAGCACCGCGAGCCGCCGATTGGTTGGAACGTGGCTGCGGAGCCAGCGACTTGTCGCGGTGTTGCGTTTCAGGAAACGAGAGAGGGTCGCCCCACCCTCCCGAGAAAACCGATCAAGGCAGTAGGTAGGCAATCCGTTCCGGGCAATCACAACCGGCGGAAACTCATCATCGGCGACGGGAAGTACTCCGGCAGGACGGGCGAGAGTGACGAGGGCCAGCAGGATAGGCAACGCCTCTCGCGTCCGCTTCCAACCCTGCTCGGCAAGGCTCACGAGGTCGTCGTCAATCCCGGCTGGCCGCATCGCGGCAAACATCGCGTTGGGGTTTGCGGTTTGGCCTTCGACCTGTCCTGTCCACCGAGCGCCAGAGGCGTGCAGAGCCGCCAAAGAAGCTCCTAGAAGCGCACCGCGACCCTGGACGCGGGAAAGGCGCTCCGCAGTGGTTTCGCGCGCAAGATCGGCCCGTAGGGCTTCTAGCTCGTGATGATGGCTGATGGCGAGAAACAGGTCATCGGCAGCTCTGCATTTCCGTGCAGCGCACATCTGTTTAACCAGTAGCGATGCAATCGCCCACTCCCCGCCGAACTGCTGGCGAATGGTCTTCCCTGAGGTTGCTGTCATGACAAGGCGGATGGTCTCGACAGACGCCAAACCCACATCCTCAAACACAATACCGATCAGACGCCGCCATAGCTTCGCCGGATCGTCCTTCAACAGGGTTGCGGCGGCACGGGTGGCCAGATCGACATCGCCGCGCCGAATGCCCTTCTGTAGGGCGCTCATAGCAAGCCAAGGCGAAATGGGTACGTGAGAGTGTTGAAAGCGGAGAGAACGGTCTCCCGCTACCACCATTCCCCCCACTCCTTTGGTGCCGTGGGGGAAGGCACCCTCGCCCAAGAGTGCCGTTAACCGCCCAGCCATTTCGACTTCGACGCCGCCGATCCTCGATGGATCTCGAAACACCGTGACGGTTTCGACCAAGTCACGCATTGCCTCTGCACATTCGGAATCGCCAGAAGCGATGCCCTTGGCAAGCCCGGACTGAAGTTGGTTCAGTTGTTCCTGGTAGCGGGCAAGCACCGCAGGGTGCAGCGCGATTACTCCGGTCGCAGCGGGTAGCTCCGGTCACCGCAATTCGCATATCAACCTCCATGTACAAACCAGAAGCGATTTCCTTCGGGCGAGTGTCCCCGTTTAGGGCAGAACGTGAGTCCAAATCTCCGCAAGCTGGCACACTTGAAAGACCATCAGTCTATTTAGTAGACCGTCGGTCTGTTTCAATGCTGGGGCTGCCGTTGAGCGGACCCCGGACGGATTTTGCCCATGACTCTCGGCCGAACTTGCACAACCGCCAACTGAGCTGATGAGGATGATCACATGCGAGTTTCTCATTTACCTCCGGTCGGCCTCGGGGCTTGTTGTCGCGCCCTGTAACGCACCAGCGTTGGAATTTCAGCGCATATGGACCCAGTCGCCAAAGCTTTCCTCCGACCTCCTAAAGCCAGCGGAACGCTCGCTTGAGCTCCTGCCAGCCATCCCGCTCGTAACAACGCCCATGGGCGAGCAGAATTCGGTCTGGTCCCCAAGTGATCATACGATCGATCGCAACGCGGTTATGCTGTCGATTTTGCCTGAAATGTCTGCGCAGTTCCCATGGCAGCATCCCATCGGGATCATTGGAACCCGCCGCCCAGGTTACCAGGCGATAGAAGATCGACTTAAAACGCTTGAGATCAAGATTTTCGATTGCGTCGGTCAGCATCAATGTGCGGCTCGGCTCGTGGAAAAAATCCACTTCTGTGACCGGCCCGCCCGATATCCGCTGTTGCTTGAACGCTCCTTGCCATTCGTGAGGTGGGGCGTCGTCCGACAGCCGTCGGTGAGCCGGCAGTCGCGCCAAAACTTGCTGGGTCATTCCGGGTGCGGTCCAGACGCGGGCGTTGCCGAACGCATGTGACCAGATCGACGTCCAAGTATAGTGAAGATTGCTGGGCGCCACGATGTCCGTCACGGGCCCCAGTTCTCCAATCTGCGCGACCAGCTTTGGTTGCAAAGCGATCGGTGAATGAAGCCACAGTCCGCCATCCGGCAATCGAACGACGATCATTCTTGTAGGAAATGGCATGCGTAGCGGGCCGAGGCGCATCCGGATTTCACCACCGTCCGCGATCCAGACATCTCGAACGATCGGCTTCAAAACAAACAGCGGCTCATAGAGGCGATATCCCAAGCTCATCGAGCACTCCAGGGAACTAGATGGTCAGTCGACGTAACAGGCCCGTTGTCTTGCAAAACCGCATCGGCATTGTCAGCTCTCGACCGTGGCGCCAATGACGAACAGTTTTGCCAAGCCAATGCGAATGCCCGTGACTATTCAAACCAGTAGGTCAGCGTTGTCTGGGCCGACCAGCCGCTCCTGGATCGTCCATCGCGCTTCGCCATGAAGGCGGCGTAGCCTTGAATGCCCTCCAAATCGCCTGTCCCCGAGTGGGCGATAATCTCCCACCTGCCATGGACATACCCGTTCGCGTCCATGCGGCCTGATGCCTCCAGCAGAAATGATCCTCTGCAGTCATCAATGGCTCCGTCGATGCGCTCATAACAAATCAGGGTCCCGGAGCCGTCCCTTCGTTCGAGGCGGACATGTTTTGCTGTTCCGACCGCTTCCAGTCCGCCCGAAAACTTCTCTTCGAGCAATGTCTCGACGATTGCCAGCTCACTGGAGAACGTCTGATCAATCACGTTGCGATCATATTTGATCACCTCGACGTCACTCTGGATCGTCTTGTGGTCGGAGGTCTTTGCTTGCAGCATTGTCAAGTCCTCTGATTGTGGACACCGAGATTCACACTTGTCTGAGTGCTTCGGCCGCCTGCCACGCGCGTGGAAGAGAGAACTCGGAGAGGATCTCAATCATCTCGCCCAACTCCTCATCACCGAGACCGGCCTCTCGTGCAATTGCGACGTGCGCCGCAAAGGGCGAGCCCAGAGTTCCCCCCACCACGTCGATTGCCAGCATTGCAAGCGCACGTTCCCGATGACCCAATATATCGCGGCCCCACAGCTCAGCTGATATGCGCGAAACGGTATTTGCCAGACCCGGATTTGCCGACCGTAGACTTGCCAAGTCCGTCTCGCGGTACGGGGCAGCTTTACTGCCTGCCTGGTGTCTCGCGGCATCACTTCGGGTGTCGAAACCCGATTTGTGAGCGATATCGATCATCCGCTCAAAGGCCATCGAAGTGATGTTCAAGCCCGCATACGGGGCGATGTGTCGAAGAGCTTCTCTTAGCTCTTCAACGGACATATGCGCTCGTTCCAGTGCCATCACGATATGCAGCTCGAACGGGAGGCCCAGTTCGGGAATCCGAACATCGGACGCGATCATCAAGATACACTTTTCTCGCGGCCTCAGCTTGGTGTCTGACCATATCGCGCGCCCGGCTCCGAGACCCATGGAGCCGAAGACTGGATCCAGACGTGCAACTCGATCTTCCGACAACAGTTCCATAGGCGCCTCCGGGGCTATCTTTCAAACCGTTAGTCTGATAAACAGACTGATGGTCTATTTGTTCCGAAAAAAGAAATGCGACGGTGTTTGGCACCACAGGGCTCAGGCTAAGTTGCTCATCCCAGGCCACCACATATCAGTCAAAATCCTACTGAATCGATGCGCGCCGATTGCCGAGGCGGCACGAGGAGATCCCTTTCCACCGAACCAAATTGACAGTGAGAACAGTTTTATGTAGGTTCGCGTTAGTGGAGACTAACGCGAATAGCTGGACGGCGCTCGGTGACCCAACCCGGCGCACGATCTTCGAACTGCTGGTCGAGCACCCGTGTTCCGTTGGCGAACTGGCTCGTGTACTTCCCGTCACCCGGCCAGCGGTCTCTCAGCACCTTAAGGTGCTTAGGGATGCTGGGCTTGTGGCCAACACGCGGTTGGGCAAGCAACGCATCTACCGCGTCGATCCGGAAGGGCTGGCTAGCTTGCGCGCCGAAGTCGACCGCTTCTGGATCAAGACCCTGGCGGCCTACAAAGTGACTGTTGAACAATCATCGAAGGGGCAGGAATGAACACAAATCAAGCACTCCCGCCGGTGAGGCATTCCGTCGTCGTGGAGGCTCCGATCGCGCGTGCCTTCAAGGTCTTCACCGAGGACTTCGGGCGGTTCAAACCCCGCGAGCACAATCTGCTGGCGGTCCCGCTCGCCGAGACCGTCTTCGAGCCTCGAGTTGGCGGTCACGTGTATGACCGGGGCGTTGACGGCAGCGAGTGCCATTGGGCGAGGGTGCTGGCCTACGAGCCGCCCAACCGTGTGCTTCTGAGTTGGGACATCAATCCGCAATGGCAGATCGAAACCGATCCCGAGCGGGCCAGCGAGTGGGAAGTCCGGTTCACGGCGGAGACGGACAACCGGACCCGGATCGATCTCGAGCACCGGAAATTCGAGAGGCACGGCGAAGGATGGAAAAGTGTGCGCAACGGCGTCGGCAGTGATCAGGGCTGGCCACTTTACCTCCAGCGTTTTCGCGAGCTGTTGACTGATAGGTAAGCTGTAGCGACGGAGGAAAGAATGGCCGCTTATTGGCTCAGCATCATCGGGGTGCTCGCACTGTGCCTACTGTCGGTCGCGCTTGCGGTCTACTCGGGCTTTTCCAAGGGTCGCCGGGGCGTGCTTTCAGGCCCGATAGTCCCTGCTGACGATGATAACCTGCTCTACAGGATCGACCGCGTCCACATGAATTCGGTCGAGGCGTTGGCGCCTTTTGTCGTCCCGGCTTTGCTGGCGATGACGGTCGGCGTCGCACCTGCCGCGTTGGCGGTTCTCGTTGGGCTGCATCTGGCGATCCGACTGGTTCACTGTGGAATCTACATTCGCGGCGGCAACGCTGCCAAGGGCGGCAGCATCAGAACAATCCTTTATGTCTCGGGAGCCCTCGTCACGGCTGTCCTCATCGTCATGACCGGCTGGGCGGTGATTCGCTGACGGACGCACCCGACCGCCTCAACACCAAGCATTGAAGCACAGGGCCGCACCCGGTATCGGCTATGGGCGGGCGAGGTTCGCGTCCCTGGTCGCGCACCTCAAAGTCGTGAACGCGTTGCAGTCACGAACACATGCCGATATAGTGCTGCGGAATAGACCGACGGTCTACTTAATTGAATATCAGTCTGTCAACGCTTCGACGCAATGGAATATGACAACGAGAGGCGGCAGGGATGGTCGAAGACAGACGGAATTCGAATGCCTCGCGTAATTAAGCACCCCGAGATTCGGCGCGCGGAAATCCTTGATGCAGCGTTCGCGATGTTCATCGAGCGTGGCTACGATAATGTTAGCCTGAACGATATTATCGACGGGGCAGGGCTTTCCAAGGGCATGCTTTACCACCACTTCGCCTCGAAGGAGGCCTTGTTGGAAGCTCTCTTCGACCGGATAACCGAGAAAACCTATGAGGTGCTCGCGCCGATCATTGCCGCCAAGGATGTGGACCCGAAAAGACGGCTTGAGCAGCTTTTGACCGCCAGCCGGGAGGACCGGCTCCGGTCCGTCGAGTTCAGCCGGAGCGTGTTCGTGTCGTTGCTTCGACCGGAGAGCAGAGACCTTTATCATCGAATTGAAGCCGCATGGGCAAAGCGGATGCGCCCGATTCTCACGCAGTTGGTCTGGGAAGGCGTCAAAGCTGGCGCGTTCAAAACGGACGATCCGGAAGGTGCTGGTGATTTGATTCTCCAGGTACAGATGGCGGCGAAGTATCTGGTGGAGCAGGGCGCGACCGCTCGCACTTCGCGAGAGAGAGACGCGGCGGCGTCTGCCCTGGAGAAAAGGATCGAGTTCCACGCCAAGGTGATTTCGGACGCACTTGGTCTGAAACGGACCCTCACGTTCGGTCCGCCAGATTTCGCGCGCAAATTCATCAAAGCGCTGAACCCTGTCGGACGAGCGCGCAAGGCATAGCTGTGCCGCTTCTAACTCGCCGATGGAAACCTCCACCACCTGACAGCTAACGCGAGCTAGGCGACGAGCAGCAGCCGACCCAGCGCGCCAGCGCAACACCGCGGCGGTTTTCGGCTTTGGCGAAGCGATGGCGTTGCGTATCGACAAGCCTTCATTGAGACCTCTTTCCTCTCTCGGACGTTTCAGATGAGCCTGACCCGACATCCACCTTCGGCCGCGGTCTCGATCGCTTCGATGATCTGGTGCACCGCTACCGCGTCTTCGAAACTTGGCGCTGAGCAGGTACCTTCTCGCAGATCACGGGCCATCCTGGCATAGAGGCGCGCCACGTTCCCCGATTCCACATCCTTGGGCCAGCCGGCGCGGTATGATGAGGGAACCTCCAGCGGTCGGAACGCCCTTTCCTCGCCGCGCGCGCCCTCAAGGGAAAGCTGAACCATTTGTGTGTGGCCCGACGGACCCAACACACGGATGTCGCCTTGCGTGCCATGGATTTCCCAGAACAGGCCGTCCCCGCCCCGGCCTTCGCCGCCACGATAGTGGAGAGAGATGGGAACGCCGGAGGCGAATGTACCGCTGATTAGCACTTGGTCCGGGGCCGTGACTGGGAGTAGTTCGCCCGTATCGAGGGCGAGCGCCGAAGGCCGCCGGACAGCCAAGACCGAAGAAACTTCTGCGAAGTCACCAAACACGTCCCGCAGAACGGCCAGAGTGTGGCCCACCGGAATCGTGAGCAAGGTAGCCCCATTGGAGCGGTCCAGCAGATATGCCCACGTCTTCTTGTCGGGGATGCTGCCACCCCCCTGCAAAGCGCCGCCCCGTCCCACCAACGTGGTCGATAGCAGGTCTCCGACGTACCCCCCTGTGATCAGCTCCCGCAAATATTCGACCTCCGGAGCGACCCGCGCCTGAGTTCCGACCACACCCCGTACGCCTCTTGCTTGCGCGAGCGCCGCCATTTCCCTGGCTTCGGCCAGGCTTTTTCCAAGCGGCCATTCGCAATAGACGTGCTTGCCCGCCACAATTGCGGTCTTCACTATGTCCAGGTGAGGCGGGACCTTCACCGCAACGGTGACGATGTCGACCTCCGGGGCCGCGACCAGTTCGGCAACGTCGGCAAATGCCCGCGGCAGCCCAGTCGCTGCGGCGGCAGCCTCGGCGCTTGCTTTGCTGGTGTTGGCGACGCCGACGATCTCGAAGGTCTCCGACAGCGCGCGTAGCGCAGGAATGTGGCTTCGCGCCGCCCAACTCCTGCCCGGCTCAATACCAATAATCCCCACCCCGAAGCGCCGTTTCGACATAGTGTGCTGTTCTCCTTCGTATCCTATCGCCGACCGCATTCAGTGAACACAAAGTCTCCGCTCCTTGGGTTCCGTCCGGCGCGGCGCGGGATGATCATATTTACTCTTGCGCGGATCTTTGAAGACGCGGCTACCTGTTTTGCAGTTGCCTTTCCAAGCGCGAAAGGCCGGAACAGCCGCGCTCAATTAGGGCGGCAATCGGCATCGGAAAGACCATCAGTCTGTTATATGGACCATCGGTTTGTACTTCAAGAGGCACGTGCGGCACGCGAGCCGGCGTGGAAGACTTCACCGGGTTGAACAGGAGCAACCACTTCGGGCTTCGAGGGTTCACCCCCAATGCGGCCGGGCCTCGCCGGATAGCGTCTTCAACGCCACATTTGGATCGCCAGCTCACCAGTGGGCGCCACCGCCACTCAGTGGCTTGCGTCCGACCCGCCGAGACCCAGAGCGCCCGGGTTCATCAATCCCTGCGGATCGATGGCCGCTTTGAGGCGGCTTAGCAGGCGGTAGGCCATAGGGTCCATTACCTCACGGAAGGGATAGTCGCGCGCCACCTGCCAGCTGACGCCGCCGCGACCGGCGAAGAGCTTCTGCACGCCACGCCGCAGGCTGACCACCGCCTCGCGGGCGGCAAGGTCGGCCGGGCGGCCCCGCCAGGGCGCGACCACGTCGTCGCCCAGGGTGCGCACATGCAGTGGGGTGATCTCGTCCAGCCAGTAAAAGGACGGCTCCAGGAAGAAGGCGTGGCCGACCGTCATGGTCATCAGCGAATGACGAATCCCGTGAGACTGCATCAGGGCGGCGTGCGCGGCGAGGAAGGCCTGGCTGGCCTGGCAGATATCGAGAGCCTGCGAGATCGGAAAGAGCCCGTGCACCGGCACCCAGCGCTCTCCGTTGCGACCGAGGATCCCGCGCAGCAGGCCGAAGGGATGGGCGCGCAGGCTGTTGGCCACGGCCGGGTCAATTTCGACCCCCTCTCGGCCGGCCGCGGTGCGAACGGCGGCCATGGTGGCCTCAAGCTCATCAGCCGAGCCCGCCTCGACGGAGAGGTGCAGGCAGAACGCCTGGTCCTGCAGGACCGGGGCGGCCCCGGCAACGCCTCCGAAGGAGGCCGACTGCTCGATCTTTGCGCTGTCGATCCCAAAGATCTCCGAGGTGCCCGCCACCCTTGCAAGGGCAGCCTGGGCGCGCACGCCCGCGGCCAGCGACGCGAATCCGAACGACAACCCACGCCCGTGCGCCGGCCGGGGTGCGAGCCGTAGCGTCGCGGCGACCTTGAAGCCCAGCGCGCCGTTGTCGCCCACGAAGAGGCCGGTCATGTCGGGGCCGCCATCGCGGGTGAAGGGCGCGGCTCCGCGGCGGGCAGCGGAGCCGGTGGTCACCTGCGCGCCGTTCGGAAGCACGACGGTGAGGCTGAGGACGCTGTCGCCTGCCGAGCCGTGAGCTGCGGAGCCGTAGAACGCCCCGTTTTGGGCCAGGGTCCCGCCGACCGTCGCCCGGCTCCCGGAGAGCGGTCCCCAGAATGCCGCCCGCCAGCCGGACCCCTTGAGCGCGGCCTCGACATCGGCCCAAGTGCAACCCGCCTCAACCGTGATGTAGGCGTCGGAGAGGTTCACCTCGATGATCCGGGTCAGCCGGGTGGCCTCCACGACGATCGACCGGGTCGTGGCCGGGAGGCAGCCCTTTGAGTAGGACATGCCACCACCGCGCGGGATCACGGCCAAGCCCGCGTCGCAGGCGAGCCGGATCGCCTCGGCCGCCTCGCCGGGCGTGGCCGGACAGACGATGGCGTCCGGCAGCACGCCCGGCTGCCAGAAGATGTCATTGGCATAGAAGGCGCGGCTCACCGGATCATCCAGCACCGCACCGTCGCCAAGCGCGCCGCGCAAGTGCGTCAGGAGTTGCGGAACGGGATCGGCGGGGTGGGGGACGAGCTGCTGCATGGGGCGGACTCCAGTCTGTCGCTTGACGGCGAGCGGGCGCGGCGGTTCCGGCGGTCGCTCCGAAAAAACCGAGGGTCTGTTTGGCAGACCATCAGTCTGTAAAACTCGCCTGCGCAGCATATGTTCCTGCGGTGCCACTCTTTATTTAGGCAAAGTCGGGTACATGACTATAATAGGTGATTGTGCCCGCGGGTGAGGTAGCGCAATGGACAGCTCACAGTAGCTTCCGACAGAGGACGGTATGTTATATCCGGGTCGATTTTTGGAGCCGAGCGATGTTGTGATGCTTGCCCACGCTACGGACCCGCAGAGGGCCTGGCAGCCAAAGCGCCACCCACTGTCCTTGATTACAACGGCGCCGGGCGCGTCTTGGAAGAAGTGACGCACACTGATCCACCTTTGCCGGGCCACACAGTCCCATTCCGGACCGAAGCCAAAGGCGCGCGAACTGAGGACCGACGAGTCACACTAACAATGTTTGGCTAGTGCATTGCGCGTCCATCGAGCACGGGAAGGCCTATTTTTCATGCAGAATGGTAGCTTACAGACAAATTCTACCTGAGCGCCGCTGTCGGTCGCGAGCAGGGCGCTTTTCTACCATGAGACCACCCGATCATTTACAATGATGGGATCTGCCCTGTCCTAAGCACCTCTGGCGTAATTACCGAGCAGGTCTGCTTATCGTGGTTCCGCCGACACGAGCGGACCTTCTGCTTGCGGCCCCTTCCCGGTGGTTGAACTTACATCAGAGAGGACTGTTCAACGATGGGCGTAACGTACCACTCGACCGCCACTAGTCGCTCTTTTTTCGTGATGCACTGGTGTGCCATGCAACGGGATCAGCGATCCATCGATTGACATCGGATTCCCGCCAGCCCGCCCCGTTGACGCTGATCTTGATCTGAGCCGGGAACGTGCCTTCGGCGATCTTGCGATAGACGGTCGAACGGGACAGGCCGGTCCGGGAAAGGACGGTTTTGAGGCGAACGATACGATCCGGCTCGGACATAGCTTGCCTGCACCTCACTGGTTGTTGCTGATGTCTGCTGGGACAGACAGGACGAACCCATGCCAAAGGCAATCAGGTTTGTCGTCTCAGCCGGCTGCGGCGTGGAAACGGCGGCAAATCGGCACGCCTTAGATCCCAATGCCCCGCCCCTTACCGATGCCATGGCTGAATGCCAGTTCCGCGCCCAAGCGACGACCCGACTCCACGTTGATGCCAAGCTCGCGTTTGCGGTTTGCCAGTAGCGATTCAAGCTGCGGATCGCGTTCAAGGCTTTTGGCCATGTCGGACATGGCCGAGCGCGTTGACTTGTAGCCAGACATGTCGCCGGCCTGATATTGCTCCCGTCCCGTCCGGTCGAGCTTTTGCCAGCGTTCGACGAAACGGTCGGCGCGGCGGCCGGGATCGATGTCCATCCCGGTGCGGATTTCCGTTTCAAGCTGGAGAGCAAGCACGATGCGGCTGACGCGGCCAGCCCCCGCCTCACGAACCAACTCGGGATTCTTGACATAAGCCGCTTCGGCATCATGCCAGCCATACGGCCGCACCTTCTCGAAAGCGCTACGGGCATCCCTCAATTCGCGGATCTGTTCGGGGCTGCCCTGCCCGTCGGAATTTCCAGTACTGAGGATCGCGTCGATAGCGCGCGCGTGACGAACAAGCGACTGGGTGCGCGCGCGTCGCATTTCTGCTTCTGCGCTCCTCGGCACATGCGTGTCGCGGTGCGCTCCCCCAGCAAAAGCCTCTTTTCCAGGCGTGGCGCCAACATCTCCGATCCGCGTCCCGACACTTTCCCTTCCCGGCCCAGGTCCACCTTCCTGGCCGGGCCCGCCGTCTGCGGGCGAGCGTAACCCGTCCAGCAGCCCGTCGATCTTGTCGCGCAGCTTTTCCGGAACGATCCGGCGCACGATCTCGACCACACGCTCGCGGAACGTGATGCCGCGCCGCTCGGCATACTGTTGCGCTGGGTCGATCTGCTCATAATCCAACGCCATGTCCTTGGCGCGGTCCCGTGACAGCGTACGGTCCAGCCGCTCCCGCGTACTGAAGTCGTCGCCGCCGTAATGCAGGTCCATCCCGTCGCGATGCCGCGACAGTGCGACGTAGCTGCCATGCGCATCCATGCCCGGCGTGGCGAGCACATGGGTGCGGTCGACAGTCATGCCCTGCGCCTTGTGAATGGTCGCGGCGTAGCCGTGGTCAATGTGTGCGTAGTCTTTCAGGTCGAACCGCACGGAACGGCCGTCGTCGGTGCGAACCGTCATGCGCTGTGCGCTGACGTCCTCCACGATGCCAAGCGTACCGTTCTTGACGCCGAGCCCGCGCTCGTTGCGCAGGAACATGACGCGGTCGCCGCTGGCGAAGGCCCTTGCACCGCGTTCCACATCCACGTGGACATCGTCGCCGAGATCGCCGGCAGCGCGCATGCGCTCGCGCGCGGCCTGGTTTAGGGCGCGCACCTCGTGGTTTGTGTGGGTGAGGATGATCCGGCCTGCCTCAGGCTCTGCCTGCCTGTCGCGATCCCAGCGTTTGACGAGTTCATTCCGCGCGTCGTCGCGCGTTGCAGCCTGATGCACCATGCCTTGCGCGTCGTAGGCGCTGATCGCAGCGTTGATCCTGCCGGTTGCCAGATCGCGCGTGGCATCACGCTGCCAGTCCTCGCGCTGCCGCCGCACCTGGCCGATTTCGACGCCGCCGTGTCGCTCGTGAATCGAGCGGAATGCAGCGCCGGCTTCGATTGCCTGCAACTGCTGCGGGTCACCAACCAGCACAACCTTTGCGCCAACGTCCGCCGCATGGGAAAGCACGCGCTCCAACTGGCGCGTGCCGACCATGCCGGCTTCGTCGATCACCAGGACATCGCGAGTGGTGAGCAGATCCCTGCCCTGTCCCCAGCTGTGTTCCATACTGGCGATGGTGCGTGACGCGATGCCTGATCCGCCTTCCAGATTCTCGGCGGCAATGCCGGAGAGTGCTGCGCCTCGAACCTCGTAGCCAGCAGCTGCCCATGCCTGGCGCGCAACGCCCAGCATGGCGCTCTTGCCCGTTCCGGCAAAGCCGACAACGACACCAAGACCGCGACCATCGGTGATATGCGCAAGCGCATCGGTCTGCTCGCGTGACAGGACAAGACCGCGTTGCGCAGCCCGCGCCAGCGCTGCCTCGCGATGTACGTCACCCACCGTGTGTCGCTCGTCCAAATCCATGCGTTCCGCCGCGCGGTGAAGGCGCTGTTCGGTCTCGATCATCTGCTTGGTGGTGAAGCGGTCTTCACCGCGTCCGTCCTCGCCGAGTTCCACCAGATCGGGTGCATTGCTGATGGCTGCCACCACCTCGTTGAACTGCTCCATTCCGTCGCTGTGGCGATGCGAGAACTTTGCAATGTCCTTTCGGGTGAAGGTCGATTGCTGATGGGTGATGGCGTCCAGCGCCACGAATGGATCGGCAATGATGCGCGCACCATTGTTGCGCGCGATCTCGCGATGCAGTTCGGCGCGATCCGCTTCCATGTCGCCAGCAGCAAGGCCACCGACCTCGATGCGTTGAGCCGGTGCACCGATCTGGGTTTGCGGCTCCAGGGCAATGCCCTGCGCCTCCAGGCTGCGATGATCGATGCGTGCGTCGATGTCGAGTTCTGCCAGCCGCTCATTGGCCAGCTCCGCCCATCGCTCGCGCCAGCGCTCGAGCAGCTGGGTAGCATTCCAGTCTCGAACCTTTGGACCAAAACCATTCTCGTCCACGGACCGCATGGTCAGCATGACATGGGCATGCGGCTTGGGGCTGCCATCCTCTGCCCTGTCCCAATGCACATTGAGATCGGCGACCATGCCCCGACTGACAAACTCGGCTTGTACAAAGTCGCGCGCCAGTTCGATGCCTTGCGCCTGGCTGAGTTCGCGCGGCAGGGCAAACTCGACCTCGCGGGCAAGCTGGGCATCCTTGCGGACCTCGAACGCCTCGACATCGTTCCACAGCCTCTCGCGGTCGCGCCAGGCCTCCGGTGCATCCTCCGGCAGCATCACCTCGGAATGGACGACGCCGCGCTTGGCCGAAAAATCATGGCTGCGATCGATGCGCTCGTCGCGCAGCCGCGAAGCCGAGCGATACGCCGCAGACGCCACAGCACTGCTCCCAGCCTTGCGGCCAATGACCTTGACGTGAAGATGATAGATCGCCATCGCGACAGGATGTGCGTTGGGAGTTGAAAGGAAGGAGGGATTCAGCCTTCATGCTGCAATGGATCTCGCGGGGTGGAGGACCCCGCACGCTGTATGACGCAACATGCGGCGATAAGCAGATGGGTGAGGAGAACCGGGCGCTTCCGGGGAACCGTAAATTAGCAGAACCCATCAAAGCCGAACGGGCGGGGACTTCCGACCCCGTGAGCGGTTCGGCCAGCGAGCTTGCCATGGCGAGGGAAACCGAACCGATGGCGGACGCCCCGTTTAGAGATGGAGCCTGCCGACTCGGAAGTGGGCGGGTCGATCTGCGGATCGGTGGAGTGTTGGTCCGCGCTATCAGTACGCGGATTGGAGGCGCGCAGCTTGCTGTGCGCCAGCCTCGACATGAGTTTGCGTGGCGCCGAGGCCGGATTCCACACGGGGTAGAGTCGGCGCCTAAAGCGAGCGAGAGATCAGTTGCGGAACCCAAGAACCTTGTCACCATCTCCGGTGGTTTCGAACGCCGGACGACTGAAGCGGCCAGTGACCGTGGTGCCCAGGGACGGAGCCTTCGTAGTAGTCCGAGGACGGGAAAGCCGTTCACATGGCGAAGGGAGGCAGTGGATACAGCTTGCAAGCAGGAGGCGGGCACATGTCCGGCGGGGTGAATATCCCGTTCGTCCTCGACATGCAGTGCAAACTGTATCGGTGGAGCAGCGACGAACCTGACAAGGTCTTTGCTGATCTGTTCAATCTCATATGCGGCCGCAGAACCCTTGCCGAGGCTTGGCGACGGCTCGCCGGCAACCGCGGCAGCCGAACACCGGGAACGGACGGGATGACGCGTCGCACGGTCGAACAGCGTGCCGGTGGCGCAGCAAGGTTCCTCGACGAAATACGCGAGGCACTTCGCAACGGAACATATGACCCGGAACCCGTCAGGCAGCGGCTCATCCCAAAGCCTGGCAAACCGGGAGCATTCCGGCCACTCGGAATCCCCACGCTGACCGATCGTTTGGTGCAAATGGCCATGAAGCTGATCCTCGAACCCATCTTCGAGGCGGATTTCTATCCGACCTCGTATGGGTTCCGGAAAGGACGGAGCACCCATGATGCTCTGGAGCGAATCCAGAAGTGTCTTCACCCGTCGGTCCGTGGACCTTCGGTCTACGACTACGCCATTGAAGGCGATATCAAGGGCTGCTTCGACGCAATCGACCATCACGTCATGATGGAAGGCGTGCGACGGCGTATCGGCGACCGCAAGGTGCTGAGGCTGATCCTCGCATTCCTGAAGGCCGGCGTGATGATCGAGGGGACCATCCGACATCCCGTAACTGGCTCGCCACAAGGCGGGATCATCTCGCCGATGCTGTCGAACGTCTACCTGACAGCCATCGACGAACGGTACGGACGATGGTCCATGCGCCCCCGTGAACCGAGTAGCAGGGCGGCAGGCCGGCGGACTCTGGACCGCAAGAACGGCAAGCCGACATTCTACATGGTGCGCTATGCGGACGACTTCGTCGTCCTCGTGGAAGGCACGAGGGAGCAAGCGGAAGCTGAAAGGCAGGCGCTGGCGGAGTTCCTGAAGACGGAACTTCGTATGGAACTGTCGATGGAAAAGACCCGGATCACCGAGACCAAGGAGGGCTTCGACTTCCTCGGCTATCGGGTGGTGCGCACCAAAGCGCTCCGCACGGGGCGACTGGTCGGCAACCTCTTCATCCCGAGGAGCAAGCTCAACGACCTGCGCCACAGGATCAAGGTCCTGGTGAAGAGCACTCCTACCGGATGGCCGCTCACCAAAGTCGTCGGCACCCTCAACCCGATCCTGCTCGGGTGGCGGAACTATTACCGATATGCCACGCAGGCGTGTCGGGACTTCAGCCATCTCGACAAATGGATTTGGGAGCGCGTTGGACATTGGCTGCGTAAGAAGCATCGAAAGGCAACGTGGCGAGAGCTGCGTCGCCGCTTCACCGCCAACGTCACGGGACAACGGCATCGATGGGTCGAAGGCACGAAGCGCCTGAGGCTCCTCCGCGACGGCGGAACCATGCGTTACCCTCACCAAAGCATCGAGAAACCGAACGGATGGAATGCCCAATCCCGGCACCGTCAGCGCGAGAGCGTGGGCGACTTCTGGGACGCGTTCTACCGCCTCACGTCGGACTGAGGCACACCCATGAGCGATCTCTCGCTCATGCACGGAGAGCCGGATGCAGGGAAACTTGCCTGTCCGGTTCGGGGAGAGGGATGGAGAAACTTGTCTCCGAAAGGGGAAGTAGCGCTTCATCTCTACTCCACCATTTGCACGGCAAAGCGTACGTCGGCACGACGTATAAGCGCGCCCTCCCTCGAAAAATTCTCGGGATGGACCAGCCCGTCCTGGGCTGTCTCGGCAACGCTGAAGCCTTCCGGCAAGCTCTCGCCTATCATCGCCACATCGACAATCAACGGAGACAGCCATGCGCAAACCACGGGACTTCGACGCGGAACTGAAGGCGCTGGAAGACAAAGCGCGAGAACTCAAAACGCGCAAGGTGCAGCAACTCGGCGAACTGGTGATCGCCACCGGCGCCGATCAACTCAGTACCGACGAATTGGCCGGCGCACTGGTTGCAATCGCCGAGACGAAAGACGCCGCAAAGCGTGAGGCGTGGGCCAAGCATGGAGTGATGTTTTTCGAAAGCAGGTCCCGGCGAACTGCTCCGGCATCTCAGCGCAACCCTCGCGGCGCTCCAGCGCAACCGGGCAGCACACAATCGCCGGCGAGCGGCACAGGCTCGCAATGACATGCGGACATGGCAGGTCGAGCGACGCCACCGCACCCGGCGGCTCATCGAACTCGGCGGTCTCGTCGTCAAGGCACGCATTGTCGAGCTCACCAACGACGATCGCGCTACTATTCACGGCGCGATGCTTTGGATCGCCGAGAAGCTTCAGAGCTACGAAGGCGAGCATGCGCGAAACCTATGGGCCGCGAAAGGAAAACACGCGTTCGCAGAACGAAATGACGAGCAAAAGGGCAGCGAACGTAGAGATCGTCGGTGAGACTGGCGCGAAGCTTCCGGATAGCGTAGCTCCGCCCACGCCGAGGTGATGCCCCGCATGTACCTCTTGGCCGGAAAAGGTTGCGGAACAAGTTGTCGCGAACCCTTTAAAAATCCTACGAACGGTCTTGGCCTCGTTTCGTCGACCAGCAGGTTTGGCTTCAACGACGGTCGAGCGCCACGTAAGCTAAGCTCGCATTTACCCGATTCGTTTCTCTTGGGATGGCTAAGCGCAGGGGTCTGATAAGAATGACTGACCCAACACGCCATGCCTGACCTCCGCCAACACGAGCAACGGTAGAAGTCGCGCTAAACTCGCTCTAGCCCGGCCGAAATGGGGCCGGAACCGGCCTGCTCGCTACCTTACGGCGTTTGGCTTAGGTCGAATCGCGCTTACTGGTCCATAATCATCGCTACGTCTTCCGGCGTAATCTGAAGAGAGCCGGCCGGCCGGCGGGCGAGCTTGGTCCTCATGATCTCATACCGGATGCCGATTTCAGCGACGATCTGGTCGATGTCGGACGGTTGATCGTTTGCCCGGGCCAAGCCAATGATGGTCGTCACGGAAGACCTGAAGTATTCAGCTAGGTTGAGGATAAGCGCCGACGCAGTCACAGAGGTACTGGCTGAGATAAGGAACGCCGTCGCGAGCGAGGAGATCAAACTTGGAGCGACGGAAGTGCAGCAGATCATCACCGACACCACGACGTATGAAGGCAAGGTGACCGGGTCGGTTACATCACTGAAGGCTGCGACTGAGGCCTACGTAAATACCATCAAGGCGCAAATCGCAAGCTGGAAGTCTAAGGAAATTCAAACCGTAGAGGATATTGAGAGGAAGAAGAAAGAGCTGCTTGCCGCAGGCATCCGGCTGGACATGCCATTCATTCAAAAACTCGTCGCTGATCAGGCACGAGCTCAAACCAACCTTGGCAATGCCAAGACTTGGATTCCTGGGCTTGCAAAACTCCGCGCCGATTACACGTCCTTGCTCAAGCGACGTTGGGAAGCACGCTCGAAGGTCGCAATGTTGCGCGTTGGCTTTGCTTCACGCGCTTCTAGGGCCTTGGATGGTGGCCTGTCAGATCTCTTTGTTACACTCAAGTATGATGAAAGTAGCCTTTCACCTGATGCTGAGCGAATGCTGAACGAGGTGATGGGCTGGAGAACGCTCCAACAAAAAAAGGCCGGCGCGCTAGTCTCCCAGCTGACCGTTCCGCGCCTGCTCGAGTGCGTTCGTCGCAGTAATCCCGATCCTATCGTTGCATTGCGCGACGGGGGGCAATCCGCGATCTTTCAGCGAAACGAAGCCCTGACATTGTTGGAACGGCTGACAGATCCTGAAATCCTCCGGAACTTTGAAACTGTGGCCGTTCATGATCGACCGAAGCTCAGCGTGACAAAGCGCATCGCACAACCAGGCGGCGCGCCGAAGCACGTCCCGCGAGATTTCAAGAAACTCTCGCTCGGGCAACAACAGTCCGTGCTGCTTGCGCTGATGCTGACTAGTGAAAGTACAGCTCCATTGATCGTTGACCAACCAGAGGATAACCTTGACAGTGAGTTCATCTATAAGGCTCTCGTCCCGGTCATACGCGCAGCGAAGGAGCGCAGACAGGTTATCGTGGTTACCCATAACGCCAACATTGCCGTTCTTGGTGACTCCGAATTGATCGTTGCACTCAAGGCCACCAATGAGAAGGCATCCATCATCACGCGCGGTTCAATCGATCATTCCGAAACGCGCGAAGCAGCTTGTGCTATTCTTGAAGGTTCTCGAGAAGCTTTCGAGAGGCGGTCGGTAATCTATGGCGATGCGCCTAGTTGACTCGCATCGATGGGGCCGAAAGGAATCCAGAGCCCGATCCGCTCTGCGACAAAACAGCGGGTCGTTGGCCTCCTGCGCACAATGCCACTGCCACCTAGTCTAGATGGCTCAGTCGCGCGCCACGCGGTATCGTCGGACCTAACTTTGCTGTGTTCGGAGAGACTTGCTCTTGGCTGCCGCCACAGCATTTGGCACCGAGGTAGGCACTCAGTCGCGAGAATTGAGGGCGCGCCCGTGGCATGCCGAGTTAGGCGACACGGTACGCAAACCGGTATCTGCTTCTATGAAACGGCAAAGTTCTTCTCAACAACCGCCCTGAAACGCAGAGCTTCCGCTCGTTAGACTCGATCAAACTAGGTCTGCAATGGGCCGGTAGCACACTGACAGCTATTAGACATCCAACCGGCACCAGCGGACATGGTAGGGGCTGGTGACGCGCCGCGACCATCCGCCTAACTTTGGGATCCCCCGGTTGATGATGGCATGGGCTCGAGCTGGGTGGCCCAAGGAATAAACGCGGCGAGACGCTCCGAGATTCCCGACGGCTTCGAGATATCTATGGTCGCCACACGCAATCGCTTGGTACTGCCGGTGACCATATGGTCGGCTAGAAGGCTGCCATCTCCCTTGAGCCCCGAGTGATGTGGATACAGTAGCGTCAGCGCGGGTGAGTGATAAAGTTCGCCATAGGCCATCATCTGGTAGACGTCGCCCTGAGACACCCCGCGCTTGGGGTCGTCGACGCGGGCGTCAATGCGCTTCCACTTCGTGTCGATGACCTGGACCACCTCATTGCCGCGTTTGATCAGGATGTCGGGGCGCGTCTGGAACAATCCGCGCTGGTCCTCGGTCTGAAGGCAATAGAGTCGGCCGCCCTGGCTGACGACCCGCAACTCGCTGCCCGCAAGCCCGCGCTTCAGCATCCGAGCAACATACTCCTCGAACAGGACGTTCATCTCGAAGAGGAGCGAAAAACCATCCGAGCCACCGCCGGACGTCGTCTGGAAGCGGTCACCCAACAGCAGTCGAGCAAGATTGAGCAGCTCTTGCCACCGCGAATTCGTCCTGTCGAGGACCACAGCATCCCACCTCAAAGCGGCGAGGGGAACGTCGGACACATCGGCGTAGGCGAACGAGAGCTCGCGAAGGCGCATCTGATTGGCCGTAGTTCGTGCGACCCGCACGAGACGAAGGACGGCTGCCTTCATAATCTGGTTAAGGGCGATGTCGACGGTCAGTGCATCGTAGTGGCAGGCGAGTAGAGCGGGATTGGCCGCCAAGGTTGTGAACTGACGCTTGGCATCCAGTCGCCCGCGTAGAACCGGCAGGTCATCGTAGTGCCGCAGGTAGCGCCTGGGCATGCCCTCCCGGATGCTGTCGATCAGCTTCGTCGTAAAAAGTCGGATGAGGATCTCGAGCAGCGTCTCCCGTTGCCAATCGAGTGCTGTGACCTGGCCTGCTTCGATCCTCAGATCCAGCGCGACGGCGAGCATGTGCACCAAGCGACGCCGAATGCTCCCAACGGCTTGGGCGCCCTGCTCCCCCGGAATGTCGATTTTGGGTAGGATTTCCAGCGCGCAGCCCTGCGCGGCCACAACACCGACGACGCCGCGGGCACGCAAAGCTTTCCGTCCATGCTCCAGGACGCCGCTCTCACCGCGACCAGCCAGTGGCGAAGCGGCAGCAACAGCTGCGATACGATCGGCGGCATCGGCGGGGATCTGATCGTCCCCTGGCCCATATCGAATGGAGTCCCATTCCAATACGGTTCGCCTGATCATGAGGCGGCGAACTCTTCGTAGGAGAATGCGTTGCGAACCCTCCAGCGGTAGCGAGCGCTGCCATCCCCGTCCTGGGACATCCCCTTGGGCGGCTGCAGGCGCACCCGGTCGATGAAGCGGCCTTCGCGGCTGCCTTCGCTCTCCGTGGCGTCGCCCAGCACCGCTGCAACTTTCGACCAGTCCTCGTAGAAATACTCCGCCAGCAGTGGGATCACCTTGTGGCGCATGACGGCGTCCACGTCCTGACGGTTTGAGCAGCCAATGAAGTAGGCGTGGCCGATCTGGTGCTCGCGGTCGAATAGGTACTCGATCCGCTCGTTCACCACCGCCAACAGCTTCCCAAGATCGATGCCATCGACTTCACCAAGCGTCGTCGGATCCGGCATCAACTCCCTGAACTCGAATCGGCGCCGCAAGGCAGTGTCTAGAAGCGCGATGGATCGATCGGCAGTGTTCATCGTCCCAATGACCTGGAGGTTTGCCGGCACGCCGAACATCTCTGCCGAGTATGGCAGCCGCACCCGCAAGGCGTTCTGTTGCCCCAGCCGCTTGTCGGGCTCCAGCAAGGTAATCAGCTCGCCGAAAACCTTTGAAATGTTGGCCCGATTGATCTCGTCGATAATTAGCACGAACGACTCTGGAGCACCGCTGCCGGTGCTCTGCTGGCTCGCGATGTAGCGCTCAAGTGCCGGGCGGTTAAGGTCGGAGTTGTCGAGCAGGTAGATCGATTTCTGACTGAAGCTCCGGCCATAGATCTCGCTCACCGGCACGCCGGCTCTGTCAACCCAGAGCCACTTCACCGCCCGACGATGTGCGTAGCCGCCACCCTCGCGCGGCGCGAACCGGTAGTCGCCCGTCACTTCACCGATGGCGCGGAAGAGGCTGTTGCCCTTCGACACCACGACGATGTCGCCGACCTTGAGCCAGTTCCGGAAGATGAAGGGCATCTGCACGCGGCCGCTCGCCGCGGTGGGTTCTCCCACTCCCATGACGCCATTCGAGCGAACCGCCTTGATGAACGCTTCTCGCGTTTCAAAGCGCGCATCCGTCCAGTCGATGTCCTCGAAGCCCAGAAGGGTGTAGCCGCCGGCGATCGCTTCCTCGAAGAGGTGTGCATCCTCCGAGCTGAACGCTTCGCCAATGGACATCTTGAAGACCTGACGTCCAGCGACGGAGTACTGGACGTCACCTGTCCCCGTGCTCGTCTCCGCTCGCCTAGCGATACGACGAAGGACGCCCTGCACTACTTTCAGCTCGAAGCCGGCGGCGCCCTCCTCGGTGGTCTGCGTTGGGCGCAATCCCTCGACGAAGTCCTCATAGGCGACCGACTGGTGAAAGGTGACGAACTCGATCCTTCCAGCGTCGAGCAGTTGCCGATAGACAGCCATGAGCTCGTCTCGATCGCTAGGTACGGCCTCGCCGCACATGCGTACGGCTTCCCGGGCCGTCGCGAAGGTCTTGCCGGTGCCAGGAGGGCCGTAAAGGATCAAGTTTGTCGGCTGCCTCATCGCAATCGGTGCCTCTGTGGGGTTCTCGTTGTAGGCCGGCGTCGAACCATCGACCCTGAAGCGGAAGCGGGTCGCGGAACTCTGGTCGGCCCCGATCTGCACTGGGCTTGCCACATCCGCCATGGTGAGGAACTTCTGACCCTTCAGCGCCTGGCAGATGTTGGGCCATGCCTGGTTCAAGCCCAACGCCGAGTTGACGTCGCTGACCAGAACCTCGACTTCTGCCTCGTCGCCCTCGCGTGCCGCCTCGATGTAGTGCTCGAGCACGTACTCGCGAATCCGGTCAGCGTACTTGTCGCTTTGGGGTTCACCCGCCAGGAACTGGCCGTATTGCGCGAGCCAAGAGCGCCAGTTCGACAATCGGCCACCCGGCTGCTCCGCCTGTGGCATCAAGGCTCGAAACTCGTTGCCGCCTGCCTCGAAATCCTCGCGCAGCTCCTTCAAACGACGACGCAGCTGTTCGAAGCGATCGGCCTTCCAGGCCGCCTCAAGGTCGGTATGGGAAGAGCCCAGCTTCGCCAGATTGTTCTCGATGGTCCGGACGGCGTGAACGCGCGTCCGTCGCCCATTTTCGGATTCGGCCCCTCTTTGCTGAAGCCACAGCTTGAATGCTTCGTCCTGCAATTGCTTCCCCCAAATATGCCGGCAACCTCCAACCGATCGCGGTCGAGGGCAAGTGCAAGCAGCCCTAGTCGCCGAATGATCTATTGATCGATGGCGCTTGATCGACGTTGTCAGGAGACGTCAGCGAGCCCGCGATATCAAAAAAGTCGATCAAGCAGTCCCCCAACTATGCCAATAGGTTCGTAGCAACGAGCGGCCATGTCAACTTGTAGCGCTTGCTACGCGACGCGCTCGAACCCCCTCCGCCGTGCCCGCTCTGGTCCTCCAAGGTCTTTTTTGCATTACATCCTCGTCCACCCGAAGGCAGTTCCCGGTCCACCTCGTCAAGGCCATCGATAGTAGCGGAACATGAAGTTGCTGGACGACGGGCACCGACAGGATTTATCCGCCACCGTCGAGGAACGTCCGCTTTCGCGAAATCCCACATGCGGTGTGAACGGCCGAAATCAGGCGCAAAGCTGCCGTTCACATCATCGCCTTCAGGTAAGATTCTGGTATTGCCTCCCGATCTTTTGCAACACTAGAGAGGCACGTCACGCCCGACATTGTAGAAAATATCGTGGGGTGTCTGAGTGGGGGGAAAGGCGGTAGCGCTCTCCCGCTACCAAAACTCCCTAAACCCTCAACGCCCGCGCAATCTGACCACAGGGCTTCATGAGATAGGGAAGCGTTGTGGGACTGGTGGTCGAGAGGACACCTCCACCGGCGTGCCAATAGGCAAGTCCGGCAAAGCAAGTCTGCACGACGGTCAGATTGGGACGCCAGCGGGCCAGTCCTACCGCTTTTCACTTTGGTCGGCCGTGCCGCGTGCGACAAAGCGGCGCCAGCCGCCGTAGGCCGAAATGTCGGTAGCCGCCGACAGGCCTGCTGTTTCGGCGAGAAACCCCTTCGCCAACGTTCCATCATCGAGCTCGATCGTGCCGATGCCGAGCGGCGGCGGGATGGCGGCGACGAAGCGGCCGAATGCAGCCGCATCAAGTCGCCAGACCTCGACGTCGATCCGCATGCCGCCATCTGCAACGCGGATCAGCCCCGGCTTCGGCACCAACTGGCCGGCCAGAGCATAGAGCTTGTAGGCGGCGGCGGTCCTGGTCGCGCGCCCGAACTGCGCGCCAAGCTGGTTGAGCTGGCCGTTGAGCGGCATGCCCGACAGATGCGCGCCGACCACCACTAGGTCGATCAGGCCGTCGCCAGGCGGCTGGGCGGCTGGCTGCAGGCCGGGCTGTGGCCAGTCTGTGGCGCCGAGCGGAAGGCCGCTCGCCGCATGCAGGTCGCGGGCGAGCATCGCCGTCAGTGCATCGCAGCCGGCCGGCGCCAGCAAGGTGACGCTCATCGGCAGGCCGTCGCCGCGCTTGCCGGTCGGCACGGCGATGCCGCACATATCGAGCAGGTTGACGAAATTGGTATAGGTGCCGAGGCGGCTGTTGGTCTCGACGGGATCGGCGAGCACGGTAGCAGTGGTATAGTGCGTTGGGGCGGTCGGCACGCAGAACAGGTCGACCGAGGCGATGACCGGGGCGAGCTTCGCCTTGTAGGCCTGCAACGTGTAGAGGCCGCGGAAGGCGTCTGCCGCCGACAGGTTCCTGGCGCCGCCGATGATCTTGCGCGTCACCGGATGCAAGGCGGCTTCGTTGGCCTCCATGAAATCGCGGATCGCCGCATAGCGCTCGGCCACCCAGGCGCCCTCATAGAGCAGGTTGGCGGTGGCGTAGAAATCGCCGAAGGGGATTTCTACCAGCCGGCAGCCAAGCCGCGACAGCATGGCAAGCGAAGCTTCGAATCCAGCCTGCATGGCCGTATCGCCGAAGAATTCGAGGTCCGCTTTTGCAGGCACGCCGACGGTCAGCACCGGCTGGCGCCTGGCGAGCGGCTGGACGGCGATGTCACGCGAATAAGGATCGGCAGCGTCGCGCGCGGAGGCAACGGAGAACACCCTATACGCATCATCGACGGTCAGCGCGAGCACCGAGACGCAGTCGAGCGTGCGGCAGGCCGGCACGACGCCGGCGGCCGACAGCGCGCCGACCGTCGGCTTCAGCCCGACGATGTTGTTGAGGCCGGCCGGAATGCGGCCGGAGCCGGCGGTGTCGGTGCCAAGCGCGAAGGAGACGATGCCGCGCGCCGTCGCCACCGCCGACCCCGAGGAGGAGCCGCCTGGCACAAGCGCCTCGTCGATGGCGTTGCGCGGGATCGGCCAGGGCGTGCGCACGCCGACGAGGCCGGTGGCGAACTGGTCGAGATTGGTCTTGCCGACGACCAGCGCACCGGCCGCTTTCAGCCGCGCCACGACGGTGGCGTCTTTCTCGGGCCAATAGGTGTATTCGGCGCAGGCGGCCGTCGTGGGCATGCCGGCGACGTCGATGTTATCCTTGACGGCGAAGGGAATGCCCCAGAGCGGCTTTGTCGCCGGGTCGAACGGACCGAGTGCCGCAGCCTGGGCGAGGAGATCCGCCTTGGCGGCGAGATGGATGAAGATGCCGGGGTCATCGGCCGCTTCGCTGCGGGTGAAGATCGTCGCGATCACATCGCCGACGGCGAGGCCTCCCCGATAGGCTGCGTGCAGGCTCGCTATGTCGAAGTGGATATCGCTCATTTCGTCTCCCCCAGAATGATCACCGGCAGGTCCCACTGGATCAGCACCACGCAACCGTCCTTCGTCCACACCGAATGCTCGGTGCCGACCGGGTTCAGGATGACGCTGCCGGCGGGATAGTCGCCGTTCTCGTCGCTCTGGGTGCCTTCCAGCACGACGATGGTTTCCAGCCCGACATGCCGGTGTCGCGGCACGCTGGCGCCGGACCGGTATTTCAGGATCGCGACCGACGGCTCGACCGGCCCGCCCTTCAGCAGCCAGTGCACGCTGATGCCGTCGCGGAAATGTTCGAACGCGAGATCGCGCCAGCCGCCGTCGAGCAGGCCGGCAAAGGCAAGATTAGGCATTGGCAATTCCCTCGAGCACCTGGTCGGTCGTTGCCGTCCAGCCGACGATGGCGCCCTGCGCCCGGATCATGGCCAGTGCCGCCGCCTTGAATTCGGGAAAGTAGCTTTCCGTCGCGTCCTCGGCGAGCAGACACTCATAGCCGCGGTCGTTGGCTTCGCGCATCGTCGTCTGCACGCAGACTTCGGTCGTCACACCGGCAAAGACGAGGTGCTGGGCGCCGAGCCGCTTGAGGTCGTCACCGAAGCTGGTCGCATAGAACGCGCCCTTGCCGGGCTTCTCGATCACGATCTCGCCGGGCAGCGGCGCAAGCGCGTCGAGGATCGCCGTACCCGGCTCGCCGGCGATCAGCACGCGGCCCATCGGGCCGGCATCGCCGATGCGGATCGACGGATTGCCGCGGTTGCGCTTGGCCGGCGGCAGGTCTGAAAGGTCGGGCCTGTGGCACTCCATGGTGTGGATCACCGGCAGGCCGGCGGCGCGAAAGCCCTCGATCAGCCGCTTCACCGTCGGAACGATCGCCACGACCCGGCTGACGTCGTTGCCGAGGCTGGCGCCGAAGCCACCGGGCTCGGCAAAATCGCGCTGCATGTCGATGACGACCAGCGCCACGGTGCGCGGCTTGAAGGCAAATGGAAATGGCCGCGCTGCGATTTCAGCCATCAATGATGTCCCGCCATGTGCTCGCCGATCGTCTGCACGCTCGCCTGCGTGATCGATGTTTCGTAGACCAGCGCGCCGTCGGACATGACGAGGATGCGATCGGAGAGTTCGAGCAGTTCGTCGAGATCCTCCGACATCAAAAGCACGGCGGCACCGGCATTGCGCGCCTTCATGATGCGGGCGCGGATCTCAGCCACGGCCGAGAAGTCGAGACCGAAGCACGGGTTAGAGACGATTAGCAGATCGACCTCGCCGGTGAGCTCACGAGCGAGCACGGCGCGCTGCACATTGCCACCAGACAGCGAGGCGATCGGCGAGGACAGCGATGCGGTCTTGACCTTGAACTGCTCGACCAGGCGGGCGCTGAATGTCCTGATGGCACCGGCACTGATCCAGCTCACCGGCTTGCCGTTGCCGTCGATATCGAAGGTGCGGAAGGAGATGTTCTCGGCCACGGTCATCTTCGGCGCGCAGGCGTTCTTCAGCGGCTCCTCCGGGATGAGGCGGACATTGAGCGCGCGCGCCTCGGCGCGCGTCGCCGCATAGGCGGTGCCGCGCACCATGACTTCGCCGGCATCGCGCGGGCGCTGCCCGGCCAGCACTTCGAGGAATTCCTTCTGGCCGTTGCCGGAAATGCCGGCTATGCCGACGATCTCGCCCGAGCGCACGCCGAGATCCTCGATGCGGATCGACTTCAGCCCGGTGCGGTCCGGTGCCTTCAATGCCTTGACTTTCAGCACGATCTCGGCGTTCGGCTTCGTCTCAGCACGGCTGTCGAGGGCGGCGATCGGCTGGTCGCCGATCATCATCGCCGCCATCTGCCTGTGGTCGAGGTCGGCGACGCGGCCGGTGCCAGTCAGCCTGCCCTTGCGCAGCACGCTGACGTCGTCGGCGAAGGCCGTCACCTCATGGAACTTGTGCGAGATCATCAGCACGGTGAGGTCGCCCGCTTTGGTCATGGCGCGCACCAGACCCAGCACTTCCTGCGCCTCGGCGGGCGTGAGTACGGAAGTCGGCTCGTCCAGCACCAGGAAGGAGCGGCCAAGATAGAGCTGCTTGACGATCTCCAGCTTCTGCTTCTCGCCGGCGGCAAGCTCGGCCACCTTCACGTCGAGCGGCAGTTTGAACGGCATCCGCTCCATGAACCGGGCAAGGCCGGCGCGCTCCTTGCGCCAGTCGATGACCCCCGGCACTTTTTCGCGCGAAATGACCAGGTTCTCGGCGCCGGTCAGCGACGGCACCAGCGTAAAATGTTGATAGACCATGCCGAGGCCGAGCGCGGAGGCATCCCTGGGGCTGGCGATCGCTACCTCGCGACCATCGACTAGTATGTCGCCTGATGTCGGATGGTAGAAACCCATCATGCATTTGACCAGCGTCGACTTGCCGGCGCCGTTCTCGCCGAGCAGCGCGTGGAAGGAGCCGGCGGGAACCTTGACCGAAACATTGTCGAGTGCGGTGAAGGCGCCGAAGCGCATGGTCATTCCGATGGTCTCGACCCCGACCGCCTTCCTGGTTCCGCTCATGGCAATTTCCTCACGGTAGCTGGGCGACGAGCGAGGCTGCGCTCGACACCGCGCCGAAGACTCCGCCCTGCATCTTGATCATCTTGATGGCGGCCAGATGATTGCCGTAGTCGGTGGCACCGCAGCAATCCTCCAGCATGACGCATTCGAAGCCGCGGTCGTTGGCCTCGCGCATTGTGGTGTGGACGCAGACATCGGTGGTGATGCCGGTGAGTACGATGTTGTCGATGCCGCGCTGGTTGAGGATGAGCTCCAGGTCGGTGGCGCAGAACGAGCCCTTGCCCGGCTTGTCGATGATCGGCTCGCCCTCGGCCGGATAGAGGTCGGGGATGATGTCCCAGCCCGGCTCGCCGCGCACCAGGATGCGCCCGCAGGGACCGGGATCGCCGATGCCGGCATTGATGCGGCGCGAGCGCCAGCGCTTGTTGGCCGGCAGGTCGGCGAGGTCGGGCCGGTGGCCCTCGCGAGTGTGGATGATGGTGTAGCCCTTCTCGCGCATCGCCGACAGCACCGACTTGATCGGCTCGATCGGGGCGCGGACCAGCGACAGGTCGTAACCCATGTGGTCGACATAGCCACCCGGCCCGCAGAAATCGGTCTGCATGTCGATGATGATCAGCGCCGTGTTGTCGGGCCTGAGATCGCCATTGTAGGGCCATGGATAGGGATCGGCCTCGATGTAGCGCTGCCCGGTTCTGGCGTTCATGGCAAAACCTCCGGTCTCATTTGGTGATCGACAGTTCGCCCGGCGCGCCGGCGAGCGACCGGCTCGGCGACGAGGTGGCGATCATGATGACGAGGGTGAGGATGTACGGGGCGGCGTAGAAGAGATAGTAGCCTTGCGTGACGCCGACCGACTGCAGCGCCGGCCCGAGCGCGCCGGCGCCACCGAACAGAAGCGCTGCGGCAAAGCAGCCGAGCGGGTTCCAGCGCGCGAAGATGACCAGCGCCACCGCCATCAGCCCTTGCCCCGAGGAGATGCCTTCGGTCCAGCTGCCGGGATAGTAGAGCGACAGATAGGCGCCGCCGATCCCTGCCAGCGCGCCGCCGACGCCGGTGGCGGCGAGCCGCACCGTATTCGGATTGAGGCCCATGGCGCGCGCGGCGTCGGAACTGTCGCCGACGACGCGCAGGATCAGGCCGGCGCGGGTGTTGCGGAAGGCCCACCACAGGAACACCGCCAGTGCGGCGCCGGTCAGGAACAGCACGTTGACGTCAAGCGCCGCCTGCACCTGCGGAATGTCGGACCAGGCGCCCAAGGGAATGGCCGGCAGGTCGGGCGCCGAAGGCTGGATGAAGGGCTTGCCGAAGAAGAAGGCCAGACCCGAACCGAACAGCATCAGGGCGATGCCGATGGCGATGTCGTTGACCTTTGGAAATTTGCAGATCCAGCCGTGGAACAGGCCGAAGCAGAGGCCGGCGAAGGCGGCGGCGACGAGGCCGAGCCAAGGCGAGCCTGTCTTCACCGCCACTGCGTAGGCGCTCATGGCGCCGAACACCAGCGTGCCTTCGAGACCAAGGTTGATGCGGCCGGAGCGTTCGGTGATGGCTTCGCCGAGCGAGACGAAGATGAAGGGGGTAGAAACGCGGATGGCGCCGCCGAGTATGGCGAGCGGAACGCCCCAGAGGCCGATCCCGGAGGCGTCCATCAGCTGCTCCTTTGCCAGAGATCGGGGTTGAAGGCCTTGAAGCGGCCGTAGAGGGTCTCGCTGAACAGGATGACGATGAACAGCATGCCCTGGAGCACCAGAACGGTGGCGTCGGGAAGGTCCATGCGGCGCTGGATCAGTCCGCCGGACGCATCGATGCCGCCGAGCAGGAAAGCGACCGGGATGATGGCCAGCGGATTATGGCGGGCAAGGAAGGCGACGAGAATGCCGGTATAACCATAGCCGGCGGCGAGCGAGGCGTTGGCGCTGCCCTGCACCGCCGCGACCTCCAGCATGCCGGCGAGACCTGCGAAGGCGCCGGCCAGCCCGGTGAAGCCGACGATCAGCGAGCCGACGGCAAGCCCCTGCACCTGGGCCGCCCGCACATTGCCGCCGGCGATGCGTGCGGCAAAGCCCCAGCGGGTCTTTTCGATCAGCACCCAGGACAGCACGCAGGCGACGACGCCGACGGCAAGGCCCCAATGCACCTCCATGCCGGGCATGTTGCCGATGCGGTAGATGTCGGCCAGCGGCTGGGTCGAGGGCTTGTTGAGCGAGGCTGGGTCGCGCAGCGGCCCTTCAACCAGCTGGTTCATCAGGGCAATCGCGATATAGGCCATCAGCAGGCTGGAAATGGTCTCGTTGACGGCGCGGTAATGGCGGAGCGCGCCGACGGCACCTATCCAGATGCCGCCGGCGGCCATGCCCGCCACGCCCATGACGAGAATGACAATGAGGGAGGGAGCGCCGCTGAGCATGGTGCCAGCTGCCGCGGCGGCGACGCCGCCGAGCACGATGGCGCCCTCGCCACCGATGACGACCAGCCCGAGCCGGGCCGGCAGCGCCACGCAGAGCGCCGCCAGTAATAGCGGTGCGGCGCGCGACAGGGAGTTCTGGACCGAGAACCACGAGCCGAAGCCGCCGCGCCACATCGTTTCATAGAGTTGGACCGGCGACTTGCCGACAGCCAGGATGAACAGGCTGAACAGCACCATGCCGACGACCAATGCCGCGAGCGGAATGACGAAGGCTTCCGCCCGCCTGGCGATCCATTCGAGCGCCGCCGGATAACCCCTGGCCCCGAACGTCGCCGGCGCGCCTGCCACCGTGTCTGTCATGTTGCCGTCTCCGTGCGGTTCAGGCGGTCGAGCCGACGACGCCATCGACGAGATAGTCCATGCTTTCGAGCTCGATGGCGGTCTCGGCGAAGGCCTGGCCTTCGGTTGCCACGACGACGCCCTTGTTGCTCTTCAGCGGGCCCTTGATGACGGAGAAGCCGCCCTTCATCATTTCGGCCAGCGTGGCGTCGAACTGCTTGCGCGCCGGCTCGGAGACGGCGGGACCGAGCGGGCTCATCTTGACGAACCCGTCGGCCAGTCCGCCGCGGGTGAAATTGGGCAGCGGCTTACCGGCGATGAGGTCGTCGACGAACATCTTGTAGACCTTGGCCCAGTTCCATTCGGCGCCGGTGAGGTATTTCTCGGGTGCCAGCGGGCTCTGGTTCGCGTGGTAGCCGCAGACGAAGGCGCCGCGGCCGGCGGCCGTCTCGACCACGACCTTGGGGCTGTCGACATGGCAGGTGATGACGTCAATGCCCTGGTCGACCAGTGCGTTGGTGGCCTCGGCCTCCTTGACCGCCAGCGACCACTCGCCGGTGAAGATCACCTGGCAGGTGATCGTCGGGTCGACCGAGCGCGCGCCGAGCAGGAAGGAGTTGATGTTGAGAAGCACCTGCGGGATCGGCTTGGCGGCGACGAAGCCAAGCTTCTTCGACTTTGAGGTGTGGCCGGCGACGACGCCGTTGAGATACTGGCCCATGCCGATATAGCCGAAATAGGAACCGGCGTTCATCGGATGCTTGTCCTTGTTCCACATGCCGCCGCAGTGGCGGAACTGCACGTCAGGGAATTTCGTGCACATGGCCAGCATGTGGGGGTCGAAATAGCCGAAGGAGGTCGGGAAAATCAGCGAGGCGCCGTCGAGATTGATCATCGATTCCATCGTCTTCTGGACGTCGACCGTCTCGGGGACGTTCTCCTCCTCGACGACGGTGATGCCTTCGATGCCCTTCAGCGCCGCCGCACCCTCGGCATGCGCCTGGTTGTAGCCGTAGTCGTCCTTCGGCCCCACATAGATGAAGCCGACAGTGGCGGCGGCGGCAAAGGCCCTGCTGATCGGAAAGGATGCCGAGGCCAGGCCGAGCGCGGCTCCGGCGGCGGAGGTCTTGAGCAGTTCGCGGCGGTTAAGCGTGAATCTCGCGGTCATATTGAATGCTCCCCTGTAGGACCCCTTTTCGGGTCGGTTAACATGCCATCAAGAAAGTGCATGCAATCACTGTGCCAGTTTGTTTGGCGAAATTTATTGAACAAAATCAATTTCCACTTCAAAAGCGACTGCTCATGTAGCAGGCAATTGCATGCACTTTTTGCCTTGAAAACAGACAATTTGACAGGCAGATTAAAATAAAGGCATAGAGAGGTATATTGAGTCGAAGACGCCGCTTCGACCGACGCCACGAGAAGACGGGACGGAGGAGATTTGTCGGGGAAGCGCAGCTTGATCAGGTCGGGCACGACCGTGGATCAGATGGTGAGGGCGATCGGCGACCGGATCGTCACCGGCTTCCTGCGCCCGGGCGAAAAGCTCGATGAAACCTCGCTCGCCGCCCGCTTCGACGTGTCACGCACTCCGGTTCGAGAGGCGCTCGGGCAGCTCAGCGCCATGGGCCTGGTCGAAAGGCGCCCCAACCGCGGCGCCATCGTCGCCGTGGTGACGCAGGAGCATCTGGCCTCGATGTTCGAGAGCATGGCCGAACTGGAAGCGATCTGCGCGCGCTTCTCGGCCGAGCGCATGACCAGCAGCGAGCGCCGGGCGCTCGAGGTCGAGCACCAGGCTTCGGCGCGGATGGTACGGCTAGGCGCCGAGGAGGACTACGAGTATTTCAACACCGAGTTCCACAGCCGGCTCTATCGCGGCGCCCACAACGCCCATATCTGCGAAATGACGGTGATGACGCGGAGCCGGCTGGCGCCGTTCCGCCGTGCCCAGTTCATGCTGCCGGGGCGCCTCGCCAAGTCCTGGCAGGAGCACGACGCCATCGTCACCGCGATCATGCGCGGCGATGGCAATGCGGCAGGCCAGGCTGCCAGGGATCACGTGTCCATCGTCAGCGAAGCGAGCGCCGTGTTTGCCGTTGGCGACCAAACAAGAGCCGCGCCACAACACCAGTGATGTTTTTCCGAGAAGGGTGCCTGATTGCGGTTTCGGTGCTCTGGATTGCACTCCAGGCAACATCCCATCGAAGCTGTCGCTCTCCTACGCCTTCTTTAGAAATTCCGTTCGCAGAACCAGATTTTTGACCTTTTCGGCTCGACATTCAACCTCATCTTCGTTGCCCGTGAGGTGGATGTTCTTGATCAATGTTCCGCGTTTCAGAGTGACGGACGTGCCCTTGACTTTGAGATCCTTGATGAGCGTGACGGAATCTCCGTCACTCAAAGGGGTGCCATTGCTGTCTTTGACTTTCATGATTTCGCTTCCTGCCGTTGTGCATTCAGCCCGTTGAGGAGATCGGCGAGTTCCTCGGCATCGTGCTGGTTCATTCCAACAATGGTACGGCTGCCCATCTCGGCAGGCCGCCCGGTAAGGGCATCGTCGACGGTCCAGGTGCCGGCCGGCTCCCGGCAAGGTTTGTAGCGTTGAATCATGCCGGCATGATAATCGCGCCAGTTTGCCATGCCAAGGGCGGGTCAATATTTTTCGGTTTGTATTGATGTTTTGAACATCAATGATACCATCCAGATTATCATTTCTCATACTCAGACACTGACGCCTCGATTCCGCATGGGAGGCAAGGTTCGGTCATGATCGTGTATCTGCGCCGGTTGACTGGAAAGGAGCGAAGCGAAAGAACCGACCGGCACCTCGCTCGCTTTCTGACGTTCATTGCAGGAGCCGCCAATGCCGGTGGCTTTCTGGCAGTTCAGCAGTATACGTCCCACATGTCAGGCATCGTTTCCTCGATGGCTGATCATCTGGCACTCGGCAATGTCGAACTGGTGCTTTCGGGATTGGGAGCTTTCTTGTCGTTTGTTGCCGGGGCCGCCTGTTCGGCCGTCTTGGTCAACTGGGGAAGGCGGCAGGGCCTGCAGAGCGAATACGCGTTCCCGCTTGTCCTGGAAGCGATCCTGCTGATCTGTTTCGGTCTGCTCGGCAGCCATCTTGCACGTCACGAAGCGCTGTTCGTGCCGATGACCGTGATGCTGCTCTGCTTCATCATGGGGTTGCAGAACGCCATCATCACCAAGCTGTCGGAAGCCAGAATCCGGACGACGCATGTCACCGGCCTGGTGACCGACATGGGCATCGAAATCGGCAAGCTGCTTTATTGGAACATCTCGGGAAATGACTCCGACGGACTGTTCGTCAAGGCGGATCGAAGGAAGCTGAGACTGCTCGCGTCGCTTGTAGCATTGTTCTTTATAGGCGGCGTCATCGGCGCAGTGGGTTTCAAGCACGTCGGCTTTGCCGCAACGCTGTTTCTCGCAGCCATTCTCCTCGTTCTGGCCACCATGCCAGTCCTGGAGGATGTCTCCGTTCGCGTGAGACGGCTCCTGCAGTAGCTCGGCAGTGCTGCCTCAGGACCACGACAAGACTAGGCCAAGGGATGCCTCGTCGCCAAGCTTTGTGCCGCCCCTCGTGAGGGGAGCGATACCTCCACCATTGCAGCTCGCCTCGCAGATGCGTCACGCATCATTATTTGAATGCTCCCCATTTTAATATATGCTCCAACGCCCAGAGATAATACCTCAAAGCTGACAAAGGGGGTGCGACCGTGATAACTGCTCCACAGTTGCGTGCCGCAAGGGCACTCCTTGGTATCGACCAGCGCAGGCTTGCCGAATTGTCTGGCCTTTCCGTGCCGACAATTCAACGCATGGAGGCCAGTGAGTCGATTATCCGGGGCAACGTCGATTCCCTCATGAAGTTGATCGGAGCACTTGACCTCGCCGGCGTCGAATTGATCGCCGATGGCGCCTCAAGCCAGATCGGCGGGCGCGGCGTGCGGCTGAAGGCAGACTTTGATCCTGCCAAGGTTCTTGGCCGGGCAGATGCGGATGCCAAATTCCCTGTGAGGAGCGTGGCGTGATTCCGGGGGCCGCGGTCCTTCTGTGGAGCGTCGCCGCGCTCCTGGGGACCGCGGTGCTTGCGGTTTCGGAAAGCCGCAGGGCGGGACCGGCAACACGCCTGATCTATAGCTTGACGCTAGGCATATCGACGGCCGTGCTCCTGGTTCTCGCGAGCCGCATCGCCGATGATCCCGTCACCCCGTCGACCGCCGTTTTGCCGCTTGGATTGCCATGGATCGGCGCGCATTTCCGGCTGGATGCGCTCTCGACTTTCTTCCTCGTCATCGTCAACTTCGGCGGCGCCATGGCCAGTCTTTACGGCCTCGGCTACGGCAGGCATGAGTCTGTGCCACATCGGGTGCTGCCGTTCTTCCCGGCCTTCCTCGCCGGAATGAATCTTGTCGTGCTCGCGGACGATGCCTTCACTTTCCTGCTTTCCTGGGAATTCATGTCGCTCGCTTCCTGGGCGCTCGTCATGGCGCATCATCGCGACCAGGACAATGCGCGGGCGGGCTACATCTATCTCGTGATGGCGAGCTTCGGCACGCTCGCGCTGCTGCTTGCGTTCGGCCTGTTGGCTGGCCCGGACGGAAACTACACGTTCGAGGCGATGCGTGCCGCCTCATCCACCCCGCTGGTCACTGCTTTCGTCCTGGCTCTCATGCTGTTGGGCGCCGGCTCCAAGGCTGGACTTGTTCCGCTCCACGTTTGGCTGCCGCTCGCTCACCCGGCCGCGCCAAGCCACGTCTCGGCTCTCATGAGCGGCGTCATGACCAAAGTCGCCGTCTATGGCTTCATTCGCGTTATTTTCGATCTTCTCGGAGAGCCGCCCTGGTGGTCGGGCGTCGTCATCCTTTTCTTCGGCGGCCTGACGGCGGTTCTCGGCATCCTCTACGCGCTGATGGAAAAGGACCTGAAGCGGCTTCTTGCCTATAGCACCATCGAAAACGTCGGCGTTATCTTCGTGAGCCTTGGCCTCGCGCTGGCCTTCAAAGCGAACGCCATGCCATCGGCTGCCGCGCTGGCGCTCACCGCCGCGCTGTTCCACGTCCTCAACCATTCCTTTTTCAAGAGCCTGCTGTTTTTCGGTGCGGGCGCGGTGCTGACGGCAACTGGCGAGCGGGACATGGAGAAGCTGGGCGGCCTCATCTCTCGCATGCCCCTCACAAGTTTTGTCTTTCTGGTCGGCTGCGTGGCGATCTCGGCCCTTCCACCCTTCAACGGGTTCGTCTCGGAATGGCTGGCCTTTCAGGCGATATTGCAAAGCCCCGATCTGCCGCAATGGGGCTTGAAGGTCATGGTGCCCGCCGTTGGCGGTCTGCTGGCGCTGTCAGCGGCACTGGCGTCAGCCTGCTTCGTAAAGGCATTCGGGATCACATTCCTCGGCCGGCCACGCTCGGCCGCGGTGGAACTGGCGCACGAGGTCGACCGCTACTCGCTGGCGGCAATGTTCATTCTCGCCGCACTTTGTCTGTTTGCCGGCATTCTGCCGGGTCTTGTCATAGACGGCCTATCCTCGGTGACACTATCGCTGATCGGCAGCCGGATGCCTGTGCAGATGGCGCAACCTTGGCTGTCGATCGTGCCGATTGCAGCGAGCCGCAGTTCCTACAACGGCCTGCTGGTGTTCCTGTTCATCGCCTTTTCCGCATCCGCGGCGGCATATGTAATCCACCGCTTCGCGTCGCATGCACTGCGTCGAGGTCCAGCCTGGGGTTGTGGCTTCCCGAACGTCATCCCCAGCTCGCAGTACACGGCCGTCAGCTTCGCGCAGCCTATCCGTCGCGTGTTCGGCACGTTCGTATTCCGTGCAAGGGAAACGGTCGAAATGGTTGCGCCTGGCGAAACTGGGCCGGCGCGTTTGCATGTCGAAATGCATGATGTGATCTGGGAGACGCTCTATCAGCCGATCGCCAGGGCCGTCGATTTTGCGACCGACCGCCTCAACCATCTGCAGTTCCTGACGATCCGGCGCTATCTGACCCTCGTTTTCCTCTTTCTCATTGTCCTGCTCCTGGTGCTTGCACTATGGCCATGATCCTTGAGTTGGCCGTTCAAGGTGCGCAGATGGCGCTGGTGCTTCTGCTGGCGCCGCTCCTGACTGGCTTCGTGCGCAAGGTGAAGGCACGACTCTTGCGCCGCCAGGGTCCTTCCCTGGTCCAACCCTACCGCGATCTGCTGCGGCTGATGCGCAAGGAAGTCGTTCTGGCGGACAGCGCATCCTGGCTGTTTCGCGTGACACCCTATTTGATCTTTGCCGCCACTTGGGTCGCCGCCGCGCTTATCCCGACATTCGCTACCGGCCTCACCTTCAGTTGGACCGCCGATCTGATAGCCATCGTCGCGCTGCTTGGAAGCGCTCGGTTCTTCCTGGCGCTGGCGGGGATGGACGTCGGCACGAGCTTTGGCGGCATAGGTTCGAGCCGCGAGGTCATGATCGCTTCGCTGGCCGAGCCCGCCATGCTGCTGATCGTATTCAGCCTGGCGCTCGTTGCCGGAGCGACGCAGTTGTCCACGGTCGCCGCCTTCATGGCCTCGCCGCAGGTTGGGCTGCGGGTATCGCTCGGCATGTCGCTCATTGCTCTCGTGATGGTGGCGGTCGCCGAAAACGCGCGCATTCCGGTGGACAATCCAGCGACCCATCTGGAACTCACCATGGTCCACGAAGCGATGGTCTTGGAATATTCCGGTCGCCATCTGGCGATGATCGAGTTTGCCGCGTTCCTCAAGCTCCTGCTCTATGTGTCGTTGATTTCCTGCGTCTTCCTGCCTTGGGGAGCGGCGAGCGCCGGGGCAGGACTGCAATCCCTTGCCGCGGGTGTCGTCGCCTATATCGGCAAACTTGCCGTCTGCGGCGTGCTGCTCGCCGTGTTCGAGACGGCCATCGCCAAGATGCGCGTCTTCCGTGTCCCGGATTTCCTGGGCGCGGCGCTGATGCTTGCCTTGCTCGCCACGCTCCTCCGGTTTGTCTCCCGGAGCCTGTGATGAACGGTCTCACCTTCGATATCGCTCACCTGCTCGCCGGCGGCCTGGTGCTGGTCAGTTTCATGATGCTCTACCAGGACCGTCTCTTTGCGCTGATCAACGTTTTTGCGCTTCATGCAATCGTGCTCGCAATGTCCGTGGCTTGGCAGGCCTACATCCAGGACGCCCATCATCTCTACGTCACGGCGGCAATCGCGCTTATCTTCAAGGCGATCGTCATTCCCGTCGGGCTTCATCGCATCATTCAGCGGCTCGGCATCCATCGCGATATCGAGACGGCCGTCGGGATCGGTCCGACCATGCTTGCCGGAATAGGTCTGGTGGCCCTGTCCATGGTCCTGATGCTGCGGGTAACACCCGAAGCCGACCCCCTCGCCCGTGAGGATCTGGCCTTCGCGCTGTCCATCATTTTGCTGGGACTGCTGGTGATGGTCACCCGCCGGAATGCCGTCAGCCAGGTTGTCGGATTCATGTCGCTCGAGAACGGCCTGGTCCTTGCCGCCACGGGGGCAAAGGGCATGCCGCTGGTCGTCGAGATCAGCGTCGCCTTCTCGATCCTTATCGCCTTCATCGTCATCGGGGTCTTTCTGTTCCGCATCCGCGAGAGGTTCGACTCGGTGGATGTCGGTGCCCTCGACGATTACAGGGGAGAACACCGTTGACCGCGTTTTCCCTCGATGCGGTCGCCGCCATTTTGCTGATACCGGTCATCTCGGCCGCGCTTCTGGCGGTGCTGCCGAACTACCGGATATCGGCAGGCCTCAATGTCGCCGCGAGCTTGCTGACCTTGCTCGCTGCAATGTCGCTGTTGGTCACGGATCGGCTGCAGCCAGGTCAATACCTGCTCGTCGACGATCTCAATGTCGTTTTCATCGTGCTCAACACATTCGTCGGTTTCACGACTAGCGTCTTCAGCGCCTCCTATATTGCGCATGAGTTGGATACCGGGCGACTGACCGCGGCCAATCTGCGATTCTACCACGCGATGTACCAGATCATGATGTTCGGCATGAACCTGGCGTTCGTGTCGAACAACATCGGCTTGATGTGGGTAGCGGTGGAGCTTGCCACGCTGACCACCGTGCTCATGGTCGGCATCTACCGCACGCACGAAGCGCTGGAGGCCGCCTGGAAATATTTCATTCTGGGCAGCGTCGGCATCGCGCTCGCGCTGTTTGGCACCATCCTCGTCTACATGGCCGCACAGCCGGTTGTTGGCGAGGGCACGAATGCGATGGTCTGGACGGTGCTCATCGCTCACGCCGCGCGCTTCGATCCGGCTCTGCTCAATGTCGCCTTCGTCTTCCTGCTGCTCGGCTACGGGACGAAGGTCGGCCTTGCGCCCTTGCATGCCTGGCTGCCAGACGCGCATGCCGAGGGTCCTACGCCTATCTCCGCGGTGCTGTCGGGCTTGCTGTTAAACGTCGCCCTCTATGCCGTGCTGCGCTTCAAGCTGTTGCTGGCGGCAAGCCCTGAAGCGATCGCGCCTGGGCCGCTGATGATCACGATGGGGCTGACGTCGCTTGTTTTCGCGGCCTTCATGCTCTATCGCCGCCGCGACATAAAACGCCTGTTCGCGTACTCCTCGATCGAGCACATGGGCATCATCGTGTTCGCCTTCGGCATGGGTGGCCCGCTCGCCAATTTTGCCGGACTGCTGCATATGGTTATGCATAGCCTGACCAAGTCGGCGATCTTTTTCACGGTCGGCCACATTGCCCAAGTCAAGGGGACACAGAACATCGCCGAGATCCGGGGGCTGACGGAGACACATCCGGCGCTTGGCTGGGCGCTCGTCATCGGCGTCGTTGCCATTGCCGGCCTCCCTCCGCTCGGCATCTTCATGAGCGAATTCCTGGTCGTGAGTTCGACATTTGCAAGACACCCCCTGTTGGCGATGCCGTTGGTGTTCGGGATCCTGCTCGCTTTCGGAGCCCTGCTGCTTCGACTAACCGGCGTCGCTTTCGGCGAACCGCGCGGCAGCACAGCACCCGCCGAGGCGTCCTACATTCCGATGTATTCCCATTTGACGTTGGTGTTTGCCGCCGGCATCTACCTGCCGCCACCGCTGGTCACCTGGTTCCAGCATGTCGCAAGCATCCTGGGGTGAAGCAGAGGAGAGAAAGAGCATGCCCGCGCTGATCGATCTCATCCTTGCTGGCCAACGTGTCGAAAATCATTTCCCATGGTCGCGCGCCGTGGTGACTCCGAAAGAATGGGGCTTTGCCATCGAGCAATTGGCCGAGGGCCACTGGAGCCTGCTCGGCCTATGGGGTGAGCCAGGCGCCGTCCACATGGCACTTCATGACGAAAATGCCGGGGATATCGGCGTTGTCAGCCTGGAGTGCCCGAATGGCCGCTACCCATCCGTCGGCCGGCTGCATCCGCCCGCGTTGCGGCTCGAACGCGCGGCCGCTGACCTGTTCGGGCTCCTGCCGCAAGGCGCGCCTGATACGAGACGGTGGCTCGATCATGGCTATTGGGGTGTCAGCCATCCGTTGAGTACCCGCGCCCGGACGCCGGCTGCGACAGCCTCCCCCTACCCTTTCCTGTCGGCCGAGGGAGAGAGCCTGCATCAGATACCGGTCGGGCCTGTGCATGCCGGCATCATCGAGCCGGGGCATTTTCGATTTACAGCGAGTGGCGAAACCGTCGTCCGGCTGGAGGAGCGCTTCGGATACGCACACAAGGGCATAGAAGGCTTGATGGCGGGGTCCGATATCGATCACGCAGCCAAACTGGCGGGCAGAACCTCTGGCGACAGTACCGTGGCATACTCCCTCGCTTTCGCGCGCGCGGTCGAAGCGGCGCTGGGCGTTGAGGTTCCCCCACGCGCGATCTGGCTGCGAGCGCTCATGGCGGAGCTCGAGCGTCTGGCCAACCATCTGGGCGACATCGGCGCTATCTGCAATGATGCCGCCTTCGCGCTCATGCATGCCCACTGTGGGGTGCTTCGTGAGCGCATATTGCGGGCAAGCGATGCTGCCTTCGGCCATCGTCTGATGCGCGACCGCATCGTGCCGGGAGGCGTGGCAGCCAACCTGAGCGATGACGGGACAACAGCGCTTTGGTCCCTGATCGCAGAAATCCGGCAGCGGTTTCCCGCACTGGTCGATCTCTACGACAACACCGCGTCGCTGCAGGATCGGACAGTCGCAACCGGCCGGCTGAAGGTGGAACTTGCTCGACAATATCGGGCCGGAGGGTATGTCGGCCGGGCCTCCGGTCGGGATTTCGATGCGCGGCGAAGTCTCGCCTACCCTCCCTATGACACGCTCAACTTCGATGTCCCTCTCCTCCAGGAAGGCGACGTGAACGCCCGTGTCTGGATTCGCATCCGCGAGGTCGAACAGAGCTTGTCCCTGATCGAGCAGATCCTGCGACAACTGCCGGATGGACCGATCCGCGTCGACGTCTCACGGACATGCGGGCCGCATGAAGGCATGGCGCTGGTCGAAGGTTTTAGGGGCGACATTCTGGCCTGGCTGCGCATCGGCAAAAGCGGCCTGATCGAGCGTTGTCACCTGCGCGATCCCTCTTGGTTTCAATGGCCGCTGCTTGAAGCCGCCATCGAAGGAAACATCGTTGCCGACTTTCCGCTGTGCAACAAATCGTTCAACTGCTCTTATTCGGGCCATGATCTCTGAAGGCACGCTGTCATGCGCAAGCTTCTTTTTGAAAGCCTGATACGCCGCCCTCTGACCGAGCGTCCGCCGTTGGCAAGCGGCACGGCGGTCGACGAACTCGCACGCGCGCTCGATGGGGCCGCTCGCAAACGATTGGGGCGAAGCCTGTCGATCCGGGCGGTCGATGCCGGTTCCTGCAACGGCTGCGAACTCGAGATGCACGCGCTGAACAACGCCTTCTATGACATCGAGCGTTTTGGAATCCGGTTCGTCGCCTCGCCGCGCCATGCCGATGTACTGCTCGTTACCGGACCGGTCACAAAAAACATGCGAGAGGCATTGAAGCGGACCTACGACGCAACACCCAACCCAAAATGGGTGGTCGCACTTGGAGATTGCGCAGGCAATGGCGGCTGTTTTGCCGGCAGCTATGCCGTGATGCGCGGAGTGTCGGAGGCCTTGCCTGTCGATCTGCACATTCCAGGTTGTCCGCCACCGCCAATTGAAATTTTGAAAGGCCTGCTCACTTTGCTTGAGGGGGTGAATTCGAAGACTGGTGCCGTCCGAAGCTGACACCGCGCCAGCAGTGCCGTTGGCCGCCCGGCGATTTCAACTTCGATCCCGCCGATCCACGATGGATCTCGAAACACGGCAACGGTTTCGATCGAGCGTTTTCGAGCTTCTGTGACCACCTTCACAGACCGCCAGGAGATTTCCAGACAGAAGTGTGACCCAGCGGAACTGGCCACCTTCGATCGGCCTTCCGCCAATTTAGAATTTGTTTCCAACCTGGGGCGAACAGATGCGGATCTCATTTGCATGCGGCTCGTTTCTCGCCGCGGCTTTTACCTCCGCCGATGGCAACGACGGATACCTACGTCCTTGTCACGACCATCTTCGACGCTGCCGTCGACACCAAATTGGAGCTTTGCCCAATGCAAGGCATTGGCCCACGGTCGTGCCGAGATCGTCATGCGGATCGCACGCGACGATCTCGGCGGTTTGAACAAGGCGGTCGGCACGGATATGCCGGGCGCACTGCCGTCTGCACGTTTATCGGTGTACCTCCAGCCGTGCGTGCAGACGGCCCTCTACAAATAGTGCTGGTCGGGAGATCAATCTGTCGAGCGGCAAAACATGCGCTTTGGAGATCGTGACTGCCGCATCCTTCGTGTCAGTCAAAGAGTCGAGAAAGAGATCATTCGCGGGCTGGGTTTCTCGTACAGCCACTGGTTGAGCTGTTCGGCCGCGATTCGGGAAGGGCGCTGGGGCGAGAGGGGATCGGGCTTTCCGGTCCCCTTTCTGCTGGTAGAAGGGGCAAGCACCAAATGACATTTGCTTTGATCGATCACCCGGTTGTCATACAATCAGTCCGGTCAAGACAACACCGGGAAGCCTTCATGCCAGCCGCCAGTGCGAACGCCAGACAGGATCTGCCGCACCTGGCGCGCATCGACCCGAGCCAGTTCGACCTCCTTTTCAGCGGCTGCAAGCTCGAACGCTATGCCGCCGGCCAGCATCTGTTCCTCCAGGAAGACGCTGCCGACCGAATCTTCGGTGTGATGAGCGGCACGGTGGAGATCTCGATCTATTCGCCGGATGGCCAGAAGCTGGTCGCCAATATCGAGCTGTCGCGCAGCTTGGTCGGAGAGATCGGCGCGCTCGATGGGCGCCCGCGCACGGCCACGGCGATATGCCTCACAGCATGCGAGCTGGTTTCGCTCAGCCGGACACATCTGTTTGATCGAATTGAGAAAAACCCATCCCTGGCGCGTGCCATGATCGAACTGTTGTGTGCAAGGCTGCGCTGGGTCAGCGGCGAGCTCGGTGACCAGGCTTTTTTCGGTATTGAGGCGAGGCTGGCAAAACGGCTGGTCTTTCTGGAAGGTGTCATGGCCGACGGCGCGGGCTGGATATCGATCTCACAATCCGAACTGGGTGAATTCCTTGGCGTCACCAGAGAGTCGATCAACAAGACACTCAACGATTGGCGCAACCGGCGGGTCATCGCCATCAGGCGCGGCGGCCTGCGCATATCGGACGCTGGCGCGCTTCGTCGTATTGCCGAGTCGCAAGACGACTACTGACGGCGCCCACAATTGAAGTGCCGGGAGATCAGAGCCGCGAAATCAGAAACCGCAATGCCGACCTGCTCGGCATGAAGAAATAGCCGCCTCCACGGGTGGTCACGAATTGCGGGATACCTTTCAGCACTGTGACCTTTTCCCAGGATGGTATGGTGAACCTGCCGTTGCCGTCGCGCGAGCCGATCGTCGGATCCTTTTCGGCCACAAGCCCCTGGAATGAGGTCGATGATACCCAGGTCTGCTGGATGAATTCGTACTGCCGCTCGATATCCGCGTTGAGGCACATGAAGAGCAGTCCTTTTTCGACCTTGCCCCCCTTCTTGCCCTGTTTTTCGTAGCTGCGACCGACCCGGATGATCCGATGGCGCTTGCCGATCCTGATTTGCGTTTCACGGTCCTCACCCAGCGAATCGCGGGGATTCGACCGCCGGACGTGAGCACCCAGCGGGCAGCGGTGCCCTTGGGGATCCTCGGTGCCGAAAGCAAAGTCATTATCGGCACCGCGCCCCGGCCGGCCGTCGGGATTGCGCACCAGCGAGCTGCCATCGGGCCAGCGGCCAAGCATCTTTGCGGCAACCCAACGCGGGGTAATGGCCGGGTCGTCGGTCTCGCTGGCCGCTTGTACCGCCGCCGCCTTGCAGTACGCGTTGAAAGTGTCGACGTGCTGCTCGAACTGGCGCATGACGAGGAAGGTGCCGTTGCGGCCGAAGTCGCGGCGCGGCGGCGGCAGGCCTGGTATCTGCCGGTTGCGGCGCACCGCCGAGAGGATACCGGTCCGGTCGAGCGACGCCTCGACAGAGGGCGATGACGGATAGAAACCGTGCTCGTCGCGATAGCCGAACAGAAACTCGCCGGGCGCGACAAGGTGCATGGGTGCCGCGCCAACGTTGGCGCGGGCGGTTCCCCTGACGATCGGCTGTGAGACGCCGTCGACGAAGCCAAAGTGCTCGACGGCGCGCTTGCCGTCGCGCTTGGTCGCGAGCGGCAGCTCCGAGACGAGGTCCATCCCCGCTGCCGTCAGCTTTGCCTTTGCGGTGCCGACCTCGACCTTCAATCGCTCCGGACTTTCCGCATAGCAGACGACCACCGCGTCAACCGGCTTTTGCGGCGAACCCCATTGCCACTTCTGAGGCACGCTTTCGCCGAGATCGTCGAGGATGCGGCTGCGCTCGGGATTGCCCATGCCATGGCGAAAGGCGACGGGGAATGTGTCGAGCGGATTGTCATCGACGCTGCCGTCCAGCCCGAGACGACGAAGGCCATCGGGACCGAACGCAACGGTCATCGCCCGCCCCGCCGGCACGCCGTCGCCGAAGCTGGTCTGCTCGACAATGAATTCCAGCCAGGCCCTGCGCCTGCCCCTGGAAAGGTTTTCCGGTATGGCGATCGCCAGCATATGGGCATGCCCCAACGATCCGAACGGACCGAAGAACAAGGACTGGATCTCACCGGTCTCCAATTGTTCGACCGGCAGCGGGTCGGGCGCCGCTGGTCCGGCGTCCGCCTTCCTGGCCTGCGGGCGCGGCAGGGAGCCGAACAGGCTCAGCCAGTCGCGCGCCTCACTGCCCGTCGCGGTGGCGATGCCGTGCCTGATCCTGGAATTGGCGCGAATGCGCAACGTGTTGAGAGCAGGATAGGCCGAATACCAGAACAGGGTGGGTACCTGCTGGCGGCGCGCCCAGCGCTTGAAACGATCGCCGTCGCGGGCGCCATCGAGGAAAAGCCAGCGTGTGCGAGGATAACCCTCGGTGTTGCTCCATACGCCCGTCAGGCCGGCGGCGGCCTTGGCGATGAAATCCTCGAGATAGCTTTCCCAGCTGCCGCCATAATTGGAGAAGAACATCAGCCTGTTGGTGCCGGGCAACAGCACCCATCGGGCAAAATGGATGGTGTTGATGGTGGCAAGGAACCCCGGCCTGAAGACCTTCTGCGCCGAGATCGAGATCAGGTAGAACGACAATCTGAGCGCCAGCCTCCGCAATATGCCGACCTTCATCGTCGAGATCGCCGTCAGATGGTTCTGGGCTTGCCCGGGCTGGTCTTCGCGGCCCAGAATCTTGTCGAGATCGCCGAGGTCGACCGGCGTGCTGTGCGGGACATCGATGTCTTCGAGGCGCCGTAGGGCGAGAAAGCACAGGCCGAGGATCACCGCTGCCAGTGCCAGGATTCCGAGCACGGCCAATAGAAGCGCAGTGCCGGCTATGGCAATGGTGCCTAATGTGAGACCGGGCGGATCGCCGAACACCAGCACATAGGTCATCCACCAGAAGGCGAGCACCAGCAGGGCGACAGCGGCCAGCACGGCCGGCGCCAGCAGCGTGGTTGTTATGGCTTGCCACCATTTTCCGGGGGGCCGTTCGAGCAAGCTTTCGGCAGGCTCGAATGCCCAGTCGAATTTTTCCAGGGACCGAACATGCCGGCGGGCTTCGTCAAGCGCGGCCGCCGCTCCGCCCTTGGTGGCGCACGGCTGTTCGACCAGCAGGCGAACTGCATCGGCAAGTTCGGCTTCTGCCAGGATGCGCTGCACCGAATGGCCCGGTGTACCGGAAAAAACCAGTCCGGCGTTGCTGCCGAAAGATGGTGAAATCTCGACATTGTGCTTGCGCAGGAATGCGTCCAAGGCGAGGCCGTCAGGCAGGTCGCAGACGTCCTTCAGGATTGGCCGCAGCCTGTCCCCCATGGCATGCGCAACAGCATTGATGACATCTTCGGCGCTGCCGTCGCCAGATACCTCCAGGACAAGCGCTCCTTTCCCATCGGCGGGGGAATTGCCCGCCTCGCCGGTTGGAACAACAGCCAGGCTGGCGAAATGGATGATGCCGGTGGCATTGAGCGCGGCACGGACCTCGTCGCTGGCAGGGTTGCCGAACCCTGCGACCTCTTCGCGGATGGCGTCCAGCGAGGCAGGCCGGGTGATCGGGCACACCACCGTCGCCATCGAATGGGTGACCGTGCGGCAAAGAGCGGGTCGCTCGAAATCGACCTTCAGGCTGTCTGGATAGGCGCCGACATGCGTCATCCTGCCAGCTTTGCCGCTCACGCGGCGGACATTGTTCTTCTGAAACAGGGCGCGAAGGCTTTCGCCAATCTGGATCCTGGCGATTTCGGCGCCGATGCATTGATGAATGCCGTAACCGAAGACTAGGTAATCGCGATGCGGGCGCGACGTGTCAAAGTGATTGGGGCTTTGCACGGCCTCGGGATCGAACATCGCCGACAGCGTTGCCGGCATGACCACCGTTCCGGCCTTCACCAGACGCTCCCGGCGCGTGCCCATGGCGATGGTTGCATCGCGCGCGGTGTAACGCCAGGGACCAATCCAGATAGGCTTGAAGCGCATGGCTTCCAAAATGGCTCTGTCCAGGCTGCCTGTGTCGTTCTTGGCCAAGGCTGCATCGATAGCCTGCCGCGCATCGGCGCGGGACAGGATCACGTCGAGGCAGTTGCCGCCGGCGAGCACATTGGTCGGGACAAAGCCGGCGATCATGCCAAGCATGATCGAATGAATGTCGGGAAGCGAAAGGCGATCCTGATCCAGCAGATCGACCAGCCTTGCCAGGGGCAGCCGATCCTTGGCCCCCTTCCTCTCGCGGATCGCATCGATGGAGCGGTCGATCACCCTGACCAGCCGGTCGCCGGCCACCACCGCGAGCTGGCGCGTGGTGGGGCTTGCCGTCGGGTCCGAAAAAAACAGCGCACTCAACGCAATGGCCCAATCGGCAAACTCGGATTCATCATCGATCTCGAGACCGAAGTAATCGCGGCAGATGCGCACCGGAACGATCTTTATCAGATCCGCTATTGCGTCGAAGCCGGGGCTTGCGCGCATCATTATTTCTTGTGAATGCCTCGCGGCGATCGGCCTGACCAGGGCCTCGACTTCTCCCGGTGGGAAAGCGCCCAGCACCGACGATTTCATGCGCCGGTAATCGGCGCCGTCCTGCATGCCGAGAATGAAGTTCGATCCGCGTGCCAGTTCGGCCATTTCCGGCCCGTAAGGCGTCTCGAATTCGTCGCCGCGCTCCAATATCTCACGGACGTCCGCATTCCTGGTTACGAGCAGGAAGTTGCCGATGGCGAGATTGGGCCAGAACCTGCGTAGCAGCGCCAGCATCCAGCGCGGATCATTGAAGAGAACGCTGATGATGCGCGACACGATGCCCTTGGAGCGGAGTCGCTCCAGATCGAATGGCGGCATTTCGGCTAGTGGGCGCTGGTTTTCTTGTCCGGCCCGGACGGCGTCGAAATACTTAAAACGGATCATGCGCGTTCAAGCCCCCCGGCTGTCCACGTCATTGCGATGCCGGCTAACCCATGGCTAGGTTTGCAGCCTTCTCGCGTATGTGAATACTTTCACAGTTGTCGGCATTCGCCACCTCAATTAATCATCGCTCGCTGCGGATTTGAAATTGGCGATGAGAAATTCGTTTGCCGCTTTGTCCACGAACGGTATCCAGCGCACCCTTTGCTCCGAAAAATCCGGATGTCGCGTCATAAGTATAGCCAGCTCCCGCATGGCCTCTTGCTTGCGCCCGCTCCTCGCCAGGGCGCCGATCTTCAGAAACCGGGAATAGAAATAGCCGGGTGACAGATCGAGCGAGCGGTCCGCGGTGGAGATCGCCGATGGCCAATCCTCTAGGAAACTGTAAGCTGCCGCCAATTCCCCCAGATTGTGGAACCGGTAGAGGTCAAACGGGCTCAACCGCTCCGTCTCGACGAAGAACGGTATTGCACCGGCCGCATCGCCCAGCAGCAGGCGCGCGCTGCCCATAGCCGAGTGCGCAAAAGCGAAGCTTGGATTGATGTGAAGCGCTTCCTCGAGATGATCGACCGCCGATGCGGGCCGCCCTCTCATGATGTCCATGACGCCGAGATGAGCGTGCGGGCGGGCATCCAGGCTGTCCATGAGCAAGGCTTTGCGTGAATATTGCTTGACCTTGTCCAGATCGTCACTGTCGCCGAACCGCAGCCAGGCTCGCCAGAAATACCACCATGCCAGTTCGTTCAGCACCGCACTCGAATTCGGATCTTCCCGGTAAGCCTTTTCGAAAAACTCCAGCGCGATTTCCGTGTCGCCGCGTGTGCGCCGATTCATATGCCAGCGCCCACGCCGCACCAATTGCCACGTTTCCAGACTTTCCCACGGCACTTGGAAGGTCCGCGCCTGTTCGGCCCGGTCGACCTCCTTGTCGAGGATCGAGACGATCTCCGCTCCGATCTCGTCGCGCAGATTGAAGATGTCGGCCAGCGCGCGATCGAAGCGTTGCGACCATACCAATCGGCCGTTTGACACGTCGGCAAGCGAGGTTGTCAGACGAATCCGCTCATCGTTGCGCATCAGCGTGCCGCTGACGATGTAGCGTGCACCAAGGGCATTGCCGATAACGCGCGTTCCCAAGGTGTCGTCGCGAAACTGGAAGCTCGAGTTCTTGGCAATCACCGAGAGCCATCTTCTGTTGGAAAGCCCGTAAATGATGTCTTCGGCTATGCCGTCGGCCATATAGCCGACGTCGCGCTCGCCTCCATCGCTTTGGAACGGCAGCACGGCGATCGCGGGTGGACCTTTGAGCGACACGTTCTGCCGACCATTGACGGATGGGATTGCCGCCATCAGCGCTGGTGGCGGTGAAAGGTTGCCGCCGCGCCTCGCAATCAAAACGCGCACCGGCAGCGCGATATTCTTCAGCATGAGTTCGCCGAGGTCGGTGAATTCAGCCGCTGTCTTGTCCTTCACGTGGTGCCAGGTGGTTTCCGACACGGCGAGGCCATCGTGGGGCGCGAATTCCTGGATTCTGGCTGCGATGTTGACGTCGTCGCCATAAAGCCGGCCTTCACGGACGATGACATCGCCCGTGTTGATGCCGGCGCGAAACGGCATGCGCATGGGTTCGTCCAGCGATGAATTGAGCGTGACAATTCGATCCTGAAAATCGAACGCCGCGCGCAGCGCCTCGATCGGATTGCCGAATTCGGCCATGACGCTGTCGCCAGCATCGCCGAAGGTGCGGCCGCCGAAGGTGCTGCAGCTCTCGGCGATGATGTCGCGTCGTTCCTCGAAGGCAGCGACAGCCGATTCATCGTCAAGACCCATCAACCGTGAAAATCCAACGGCATCGATGGAGACGATCGTCGCCAGCTGACGGGTGTAATTCCGTTCAGCCATGTTTGAGTCCCGATTCCTTCTGGTCCTGCTGCAGCACAGGCGACCACCCGCTCCTGAACCTTCGTCGCGTTGCTGTGAGAATCGTCCTGGCAGGTGCGCCCGCGCCGATATCGCCCCGTCCTGTCAGGAACTCTAACAGTGCCGCTGCAAAAGCTCTACCACGATCAACTAATAGATCGTGGGCTTAAGCATCGTTTCCACGCTTGACAGCCGGCAATGACGCGCCAGACGCCATGCCGGGAAGGCCACGCGGCGTTTGATGACTGGAGACGAAGCGGAACCTGCTGCCTGCGCGAGCTGCCAGGATCTGCAGGATGTCATGGATCCGGACGTCTGGATTTATGTGGCGGGGGGCCTGCGAGGCTTCTCGGCCCGCGAAACTGCAGCCAGGTTCACGGCTAAATCGATTATCTGGGTGATTTTCCGACCGATCCCAAAACCACAGGAATAGTAGACGGTCTGTCGGTGACGCCTGGTGGAAACCAGTTGGTGTTTGCGCAGCTTGCTCAGATGCTGAGAAAGAGCGCTTTTGCTCAGTCCGACCAGCACAGCCAATTCGCCAACCGAAATCTCGCCTTCCGTCAGATGGCCCAGAATCACAAGTCTTCTCTCATTGCCCAAAACCGCCAGAAGTTCGGCCGCTGGCGCCGCATGGTCAGACAAGCTGTCCAGGTTCGGCGAGTTTGCCTGCAGGGTGTTGATAGGCTGCAGTCGCCTGACAGAAAATTCTTTGCGATTGTGTTGCATTAGCCTTGACCCATTGTCTGGCCAAGCGGCAACGCTCGGTGTCAAGGCGCGTCGCTTGGACTCGCTGGAGCGCGACGCGCCTTCCTGAATTTGAAGCGGATCAGTCAGGCGCGAAGCCGGATATCACATGCGCTCCAGCAACATCCGACACCGAGTTGCCGAAGCCTCTGCTAATGGCCGGAGCCGCGCCCGGAATCGCCACCCTTGCCGCCGTTGTCGCCACTCTTGCCGCCGTCGTCACCACTCTTGCCGCCGTTGTCGCCGCTTTTGCCACCGTCGTCGCCGCTCTTGCCGCCGTTGTCGCCGCTCTTGCCACCGTTGTCTCCGCCCTTGCCGCCGTCATCGCCGCCCTTGCCGCCGTCGTCTCCGCCCTTGCCGCCCGTACCACCGCCACTGGAACCACCTCCATTGCCAGGCCCGTTGCTGTCGCCGATGCGTGAAAGCGTGGTTGCTATGAGCGAGGTGGTGATGGGTGGGCATTGATCGAGTTGATCTGACGAAAGGATGCTTCCGCGATTGATCGCGATACAACACATCGCATAGTTCGCGTCGGTAAGAGGTTGGCATTGGGCTGCCGTCATCCGCGGCCGTATACTATCCTGTGCTGCCGTAGAACTCGTCATACTCGCAGCCAGAACAGCAGATGAGACGAGCAAGGTCGAATAAACCTTTCTCATCAAAGTCGTGGATCGCAGCATTTCTTCCTCCAACGCAAAGGTGCGCATGGTCCCAAACCAAGACGCTATCAATTAATTTCTACAATCCGGTAACATATTGTTATGTATGTTTGCCGAGAATACCTTTTTAAGGATTGATTTACCATTTTCTGCGAGGCTTGTTGGCAGCTTGACAGCCAAAAGGAGATGGTACGTGATGCGTTTTGCTACGCTTGTTGCCGTAGCCATGGTGGCAACTGGTTGCAGCGCGACAGCCGGCTCCCATGCGATGATGGTCACAAAGGGGTATGCGTTCCCTCCGCCGGCCGCTCGTGTGTTCTGCGCCAACCAGCCACGACTCTGCAGCACCAGCGGGCGGGTCAAGCTGGTGACGCTGACACCGGCACGCAGAGCCGAACTCGAAGCGGTGAACACCTCCGTCAATCGCCGGATCGAGGAGCGCAGCGATCTCGTCACGGCAGGCAGTGCCGACGATTGGCGTCTACCGACCAAACAGGGTGATTGCGAGGATATTGCGATCCTGAAAAAAAGCGAGCTTTTGAAGCGTGGATGGCCGGCTTCCGCTTTGCTTCTGACGGTCGCTTCGCTTGGCGGCGAGGGTCACACGGTGCTCACGGTTCGAACCGACAAGGGCGACTTGATCCTGGATAACCGTGGCAGTGTCATCCGCGATTGGTCAAACACTTCGTACCGTTATTTTGCCAGACAGTCGCAATCGGCCAACGGGAAGTGGGTACGGATCGGTTCTTGAGCTCCGGTGCAAACCCCCGAGGCATACCGGCGAGAATGCGCGGCTGTTTGGGATAGCGGCCTGCGCAAAAATGGCTTGAAGCGTGTCGACCGGACACCCCTTTCCAGCGCAATGCGCCTCCAAGGCACGGACTGGCCTATATGCCCGAGCCTCTGTATCGGGCGGCTTCTACCCAGAATGCGAGCGCAATTGCTGGAGAACGTCCCTTCACTTCAAAATCTTGCCCCCGATGGCTTCCCGCCGCGATCCATACAGTCTTTGAACGCTGATAGATCGTGATGCCTCGTGCTTGCGCCCGAGCACACAGGTTCGCGTCATTGTGAGACATTTTTCCTAGCCCCGTTGCCCATCCACCTTGCAAAACGATTGTGGTGGCGAAGTTCTTCCCGACAAAAGCCCGCATCCGCGCGACGGCCTTTTGCCGTGGTCTTCGTACCAAGGCCCGCCCTTTTGGATTAGCTGATGCGGCATGTCTGTCCTTTCGGATGAATGCACCTTTTTTCTATAAATTTGGTAGATTTGGCGCGGGTTCAACGGAGGCAGAAATGACCAAACCTCATTTCAAGAAACTGCTCGGCGTACTGGTCGC